>NZ_JBHWUI010000317.1:0-570 GCF_042737525.1 Kitasatospora sp. NPDC059973
GCGGGCGGGGCGGCCCCGCCGCCCCCGGCGGGACGGTGGGGCGTCGAGGGCGGGATCAGGCGATGGCGAAGTCGTCGCCGAAGACGTTGCCCTGGCCGTACCAGCCGTGCAGGTACACCGTCACGGTGCCGGAGGCGCCGGTGGTGAACGGGACGGTCAGCTTGGTCCAGCCGGAGGCGTTCGTCCAGGTGCTGGCGGTGGCGCCGCCGCTCACGCCGAGGTAGGCGTAGCTGCCCTGGACCCAACCGCTCAGCGTGTACGAGGTGTTGGGCGACAGCGTCACGGTCTGCTGGCACTGGCCGGTCTGGCCGGCGGTGGCCGCGGCCTGCAGGGCGTGGGTGCCCGAGTGGGCCGGGGTGGCGACCACCGCGCCGCCGCTCTGGCAGGTCCACGGGGCGAGGCTGCCCGTCTCCAGGCCGCCGTTCACCAGGCCGCCGGGCGGGGTGACCCCGGTGACGGTCAGGTTGTAGGTGCCGGTGTGGCTGCCGGAGGTGGCGTTGCCGGTGATCGTCAGCGGGTAGGTCCCGGCGGCGGTCGCGGCGGTGGTGGTGATGTTCAGGGTGGCGGTGC
>NZ_JBHWUI010000317.1:668-4201 GCF_042737525.1 Kitasatospora sp. NPDC059973
ACGCTGCCGGGGGTGACGGTGGCGGTGACGCCGGCCGGGGCGCCGGTGACGGTGAGGTTGACGCTCTGGGCGGAGCCGGCCGTCACGGCGGTGGAGACGGTCGCGCTGGTGGCGGAACCGGCGCCCACGGTGCCGGAGTTCGGGTTCACCGCGACCGAGAAGTCGTTGCCGGGCTGGGTGCTCGTCACCTTCAGCGAGTAACTGCTGGTGTGGCTGCCGGAGGTGGCGTTGCCGGTGATCGTCAGCGGGTAGGTCCCGGCGGCGGTCGCGGCGGTGGTGGTGATGTTCAGGGTGGCGGTGCCGCCGGCGGTGACGCTGCCGGGGGTGACGGTGGCGGTGACGCCGGCCGGGGCGCCGGTGACGGTGAGGTTGACGCTCTGGGCGGAGCCGGCCGTCACGGCGGTGGAGATCGTCGCGCTGGTGGCGGAACCGGCCGCTACGGTGCCGGAGTTCGGGTTGACCGCGACCGAGAAGTCGTTGCCCACCGGGGTGCTGCTGGTGTACTGGGAGAAGATGTGGCTGAAGTCCCACTTGCCCTGGCTGATCCCGGAGCAGTCGTCCCGCCCGCCGGTGCCCGGGCAGCCGCCGTTGTCGCGCTGGAGGGCCCAGAACGACAGCGTGTTGATGCCCTTCGAGACCGCCCAGTTGTACACCGCGGTCGCGTTGGCGACGGTGAAGGTCTCCGCCGGGCCGAAGTCGTCGATGCCGACCATCTCGGTGACGCCGATGGAACCCCATAGCTGCGCCGGGGTCCTGGTCGGGTAGAGCTTGGCCAGCTGGTTGTAGAGGCCGGTCGCCGCGGTCTGGGTGTCGGCGGCCATGTCGTGCGCGGCGTTGTCGTAGTAGTCGAAGGTCATCAGGTTGACGACGTCGATCCGGGCGTTGTTCGTGACGGCGTTCTTCAGCACCGCGAGGCCGCTGGAGGCGAGGCCGCTGGTCGTCGTCGGCAGCGTGTAGGAGAACTGGATCGAGCGGCCGTTGGCGGCGGCCCAGTCCTGCACCAGCTTGATCGCCTTGTTGCGGCGGTCGATGCCGGCCGTGTTGGTCAGCGAGTTGTCCTCGATGTCCAGGTCGATCCGGCTGATGTCGTACGTGGTGATGACGTTCTCGAAGGCGGCCGCGATCTGGTTGACATCCGTGCAGCTGTCGGCCAGTTCGGTACCGGTGTTGTCGGCGGTGTAGCCGCCGAACGACGGGATCACGTCGCCGCCGTTGGCCCGGATGGTGGCGATGTCCGCGCCGAAGGTGGCCTGCGAGACCGGCATCGAGCTGTCGCCGTTCCAGTACGGCGTGCAGGAGCCCTTGGTGGCGGCCTGGAGGAACGCCATCGTCAGGTGCTTGGCACCGGACTGGGCGGCGAGCGCGGCCGGGCTCTCGCCCGTCCAGGCCTCGAAGTACGGGGCGAAGACCCGGGTCGGCAGCGGGGTGGCGGCTTCGGCCGAGGCCGTCCCGACGGCGACCAGGCCGGCCGACGCGGCCAGTGTGACACAGGCCGTCAGGGCGGCCTGGAGTGTTCTGCGTAGACGCATGGAATTCTCCAACAGACTTGGTGGGGCAGGACGTTGGTGAAGAGCGGGGCTGCGCGGCGAAACCGTGGGACCGCGCAGGTGTCAGCGCTGCGGAGCGGATGCTGCGGAATGTGGTGGGGGCGTGCGGCGGGTGGGCGTACGGAGCCCCCGTGCCACCCGGACGGGCGGACGACAGTGCGTGGGCAGGCGTGCGCCGTGCGGGTCGGGGGTGGAGCGGAGCAGGGCAGGGCAATGCCTCAGCCGCCGGTGGTCACACCCCCACAGTGCATCCCGGTCGGATCGACATGCTTATGGTTGGACTAGACCACTCGTCTGTCAAGAGTCCTAACTGTTCGTCGGCGGACGGGTCGGGCGGTCACCGGACGCACCGTCAGGTCCGCGCGGGCGGCGCCGCCGGAGCCCCACCGGCCCCAGGGGCGCGGCTTGGCGGGAGGGCCGCCGCCGTGGTCGGGAGGGTCTCAGAAGGCCTGTGCGAGCAGCTCGTCGACGAGCTCGGCGACCCCGTCCGGCCGGCGCCACCGGACGGCGGGGCGGTGCGCCGCCAGCCCGCGGACGGCGGTGGTCAGCCAGGCGTCGTCACCCAGCAGCTCGGCCCGCTTCCGGTCGACGACGAGGCCGAGCAGCGACTCCAGGAGCACGATCTCGCGGGAGGGGTAGAACGCGCGGTGGTGGCTGAACCCGGCCGACCAGATGTCGTAGGGGTGCCGGACCATGGCCCGCAGGCACGAGCCGTGGGTGGTGATGCCCGGGGTCCTGCTCAGCAGGCCGCCGACCCTGGAGCTGGAGAACCGGTCGGCGGTGACCGCCACGCCCAGCTCCATCAGCCGGTCCCAGGCCACCAGGTGCGGCTCCCGGCCCACGACGCGGTGCACCAGGCCCTCGGGCTCGAAGGTGAGGTGGGCCCGCTGCCGGTGGTCGCCCAGGATCCAGCGGCCGTCGACCCGGACCAGCGGGCCGAGGCGGTCCGCGGCGGGCTCGGCGCGCCCGGCGGCGGCCGCGGTGGACGGGGTGGTCGTGGCGGACGGGGTGGCGGGCGGCGGGGTGGCGGCGTTCGGCTCGGTGGCCACGGTGCTCCTCGGGCAGGCGTCGGCATCATGCCGACCAGTCTTCCCGGCTCACCTGGTGCCGACAGTACACCGTCGCACCCCTGCCCCGTACGGCAGTTCGGGAATCGCCGCCGCACGGCGGGCGGTCCGGGCGGTGCCGCGCCGCCTTGGTGCCGTGGCCGCGCGCCGGTCGTTGCGCGCGGCCACGGCGGGCCCGGTGCTCAGGACACCGGGCGGCTCGGGGCGGTCCGCCCGTGGTGCGGGGCCGTCAGGCCGGCGGGCAGAGGGTGGCGCGCAGGGCGTCGATGATCTTCTCGGCCTTCTCGGCGCCGAAGCCCTGCGGGTGGTCGGGCGCGGTGAAGCGCTGGTTGACCAGCTCGACCAGCTTGGCCCGGTCCTTGGGGAACTGGTACATCGCCTGGCACTGGTTGCGGGCCCGGTCGACGGCCTCGTCGGGCTTGCCGCCGACGATCGCCGGGTCGATCGCGTCGAGCGCGGCGACCAGCTTGGCGGCGTCGGCCGAGCCCGGCTTGGCGGGCAGCCCGGCATCGGCCGGAGGCGCGGGCTTGGGCGGCGCCGACGTGGCGGAGGCGTCCGGGGCGTCGGGGGTGGCGGGCGGGGTCGATCCCGGTGCGGGCCCGTCGGGGCTGCCCGTGGCGGGCGCGCCGGGTGCGGTCGGGGTGGCCGGCGCGCCGGTGCCCGAGGGGTCGGCGGTACCGCCGGGGGCGGGGGTGCCCGGTGCGGACGCGGTGGCGGCGGCCGGGGTGGTGGGGGAGCCGGCCGCGGATCCGCCCGAACCCGAGCCGGACGAACAGGCAGCCAGGCTCACCGCGGCGAACGCCGTGAGGGTGGCGGCGAGGAGACGAGTGCGCATTCCGCCACACTGTCATGTTCGCGCCGCTCAAGGGAAGATCCCCCGACGGCGAAGCGGCGGCGGCCCGGGGGGGGCCCCCCCGCC
>NZ_JBHWUI010000318.1:0-4146 GCF_042737525.1 Kitasatospora sp. NPDC059973
CCGCCGCGAACGGAGCGATCTTCGCCTCGGCCAGCGAACGCACCGCCTCACGCAGCATCTCGTGCTCCTCGGAGATCCGGAAGAGATCGAAGTCCTGGCTCATGATCGGCACTCCTGTTTCGCGACGGTACTCAGTACCCTTCATTATGCATGCGCGTAGCGAAAAGGGAACTCAGTGCCTTCCCAGGGCGGTACTGAGTTCCCTATCCTTTTGCTGGCGTACGGAGGCCGCATCGCGGACGTACGCCGAGGACACACCCCGGCCGCCCGCCGGCCGTACGCCGGCGACGCACAGCGAGCCGGCAGCCCAGTCCGAGTGCAGGGAGATGACACCGTGGTCCACTCAGCCATCGACGCCGACATCGACAGCACCCCGCTGTACTTCCAGCGCTGTACGTGGTGCAGCAACCCGACCTTCCAGCGGCTGCTCTGCCCCACCTGCGGCTCCACCGACCTGCGCCTGGAGCGCAGCCAGGGCACCGGCGTGGTGCGCCGGTGCGCCGTCGAGCAGGCCAGGACGCCCCTGGCCCGGCAGAAGTCGCTGATCCGGATGGCCGAGGGTTTCGACGTCTGGTGCATCGTCAGCGGTCTGCGCAGCACCGTCCCGGTGGGCACCCGGGTCCGGCTGACCCCGGCCCCCGACTCCGACCAGCCGGAGCTCACACTGCTGCCGCAGGAGGAGCCGGAGCGGGTCCAGCCCGCCGAGCCGCGCCCGCTGCCGCCGAGCCAGGGCGGCTTCACCCAGCACCTGGCGGCCTGCGCCGAGTAGTCCGCACACGTGCCGCGGGCGTCGCGGAGCAGGCCTGGACCACCTGCGGGACGCACGCCGCGCGGGGCAGCAGCGCATACGCCGGAGGGCGTGGCACCGGGTACCCGGTGCCACGCCCTCCCGCGCGTCGTGCTCGGCCGTCCGGTCAGCCCTTGCGGGCCTGGACCTCGCCGGTGAGCTGCGGCAGCACCGCGAAGAGGTCGCCGACCACGCCGTAGTCGACCAGCTCGAAGATCGGGGCCTCCGGGTCCTTGTTGACGGCCACGATGGTCTTCGAGGTCTGCATGCCGGCCCGGTGCTGGATGGCGCCCGAGATGCCGTTGGCCACGTACAGCTGCGGGGAGACCTGCTTGCCGGTCTGGCCGACCTGGTTGCTGTGCGGGTACCAGCCGGCGTCGACGGCGGCGCGCGAGGCACCGACGGCCGCGCCCAGCGCGTCGGCCAGCTCCTCGACCACGCCGAAGCCGGCCGCCTCGCCGACGCCGCGGCCGCCGGAGACCACGATCGCGGCCTCGGTCAGCTCCGGGCGCCCGGAGGAGACCCGCGGGGTGCGCGAGGTGACCTTGGCGGCGTTGCCGGTGAACTCGACGGTGACGTTCTCCACCGCGCCCGCGGCCGGAGCGGCCTCGGGAGCCACCGCGTTCGGCTTCACCGTGATGACCGGAGCGCCATTGCTGACGCGCGAGTCGACGGTGTACGAGGCGGCGAAGACCGCCTGGGTGGCGACCGGGCCGTCGGCGCCGGCCCGGAGGTCGACGGCGTCGGTGATGATGCCGGAGCCGATCCGCAGCGCGACCCGCGCGGCGACCTCCTTGCCCTCACCGGAGGAGGTGATCAGCACCGCCGCGGCACCGGTCGCCTTGGCGATCTGGGCCAGCGCGTCCACCTTCGGGACGACCAGCTGGTCGGCGAACTCCGCGCCGTCCGCGACGTACACCTTCGCCGCACCGAACTCGCCGGCCTTGGCGGCCAGGTCGGCCGCGGCCGCACCGGCGCCCAGCACGACCGCCGACGGCTCGCCGATCCGGCGGGCCAGGGTCAGCAGTTCGAGGGCCGGCTTGCGGACCGCACCGTCGGCGTGGTCCACCAGGACGAGAATCTCAGCCATTGCTCAATGTCTCCGTACTTCGCTGTGGGCTCGTGATGGGGGGCGGAGGCTCAGATGAACTTCTGCTCGGCGAGGAACGCGGCGAGCTGCTTGCCGCCCTCACCCTCGTCCTTGACGACCGTGCCGGCCGTCCGCGCCGGACGCGCCGTCACCGACTCCACCGCCGTCCACGCACCCGCCAGACCGACCTCACCGGCCTCGATGCCCAGATCGTCCAGGTCGAACGACTGCACCGGCTTCTTCTTCGCCGCCATGATGCCCTTGAACGACGGGTACCGCGCCTCACCCGACTGGTCCGTCACCGACACCACCGCCGGCAGCGCCGCCTCCACCAGCTCCGTCGCCGCGTCACCGTCACGACGGCCCTTCACCACACCGCCCTCGACCGACACCTCCGACAGCAGCGTCAACTGCGGCACACCCAGCCGCTCCGCCAGCAGCGCCGGCAGCACACCCATCGTGCCGTCCGTCGACGCCATGCCACCGATCACCAGGTCGAACCCGGTCTTCTCCAGCGCCTTCGCCACCACCGCCGACGTCCCGATCACATCCGTACCGTGGATGTCCTCGTCGTTCACGTGCACGGCCTTGTCCGCACCCATCGACAGCGCCTTGCGCAGCGCGTCCTTGGCGTCGTCCGGCCCCACCGTCAGCACCGTCACCTCGGCATCGCCGTGCGCCTCGGAGATCCGCAGCGCCTGCTCCACGCCGTACTCGTCCAGCTCCGACAGAAGGCCGTCCACACCCTCCCGGTCGGTGGTGTGGTCGTCCGCGAAACGACGGTCGCCCGTCGCGTCCGGCACGTACTTCACACAGACAACGATCCTCAAGCTCATGAGCGGTTCTCCTGATACGGGTGCACTGGTCCATGGCCTCAGGTCATGCCCAGGGTACTGAGTGCCAAGTCCGGCCCGGCCGCGCCGCACGCGGGAGCGGGCGCCACCTGGACCGGCATGCCGTGTCGGCTCTCTTCGACTGGCGTCAGAGGCTCGCCTCAGAGAATACGGCACTCAGTACCCCGCGTAAAGGAACTCAGTACCCTTCGCCCGTCGCCGGGGTGCCCCCGGGGGCACCCCGGGCGCCCGCGAGCATCGTCCAGGACGTCGCGCGGAATCCACCGGACCCTCCGGGCGGGCCCCCGCCGGGGCCACCCGTCCGGCGGCCCCCGACCGGGCCGGACGCTCGCGCGCTGCGGCCATCATGCCCTGCGTGCTACCTTGCTTTGCATGGTAGCTGGCAATGCAAGCATCCCTGCGGCGGACGGGCCCGTGGCGAGCCAACTCCGCAAGGGGGTGCTGGAGTACTGCGTCCTGGCCCTGCTCCGGGACGGACCCCGCTACGGCGTGGAGCTGCTGGCGGAGCTCGCCCGAGTCGAGGTGATGGCCACCAGCCAGGGCACGATCTACCCCCTGCTGTCCCGCCTCCGGCGGACCGGGCTCGCCGACACCCACCTGCGGGACTCCGAGAGCGGGCCGCCGCGCAGGTACTACACGCTGACCGACGCCGGCCGGAGCGCGCTGGAGGAGTTCACCACGAGCTGGCCCTCCTTCCGCGCCGCCGTCGACCACTTCCTCACCCCTGGAGAGACGCCGTGACGGACACCCTCGCCCACCCCCTCGTACGGGACTACCTCTCCTCGGTCGAGGCGCTGACGGCCGCGCTTCCCGAGCTCCACCGCCGGGAGCTGCTGGCGGACCTGCGCGAGCACATCGAGGTGGCACTGGCGGACGCCGGCCACCTCGACGGGGACGGCGTGCGAGGCGTACTGGACCAGCTGGGGGCGCCCGGCGAGATCGCGGCGGCCGCGCTGGCCGAGGAACCGGACGGCGACCGGCCGGTGCCGGAGAGCGGCGGGCGGACCGCGGTCACCGCCGCCCTGATCGCCGTACCGCTGCCGGCCGCGCTCGTCCCGGTGATCGGGGCGCCGCTGGGACTGGTCGCCGCGGTCGTCGGGCTCGTCCGGCTGTGGAAGTCCCCGCAGTGGTCCCGGCGGGAGAAGCGGGAGGCGACGCTGCTCGCGCTCTCGCCCGTCCTGGTCCTCCCGGTGGTCGCGGCGGTGCTCTCGGTGGTGCTCGGCGGCTTGAGCGCGCGCACGGTGACGATCGCGCTCCTGGTGACCCTGGCCCTCCCGGTGGTGGCGGCCGCCCGGCTGGTCCGCTCGGCCGCCCGGCTCCGCTAGGAGCTGTTCAAGGTTCGGATCATGTGGTTGAGGTCAGGGACTTCAACCACATGATCGATCCGCGTAGATGGAGGCCGGCCGTGTAGCTTT
>NZ_JBHWUI010000319.1:0-4138 GCF_042737525.1 Kitasatospora sp. NPDC059973
ATCCCGAACTGATCTCCATACGCAGGGCGGTGCGGGCCCCGAGCATCGCCCGGATCTCCTCGTGCTTGGCCTTGAACGCCGACGGCTTCCACCGGCCATCAAGGCGCACCGTGGTGACCAGACCGGCCGGGGTCAGCTCGGTCGGTGCGGGCACGGTGCCCGACAGGCCTCGTTCGTCGGCGTGCTGGACCCAGTACGACGGGTCGAGGCGCTCCAGGAGGCGGCGCTCCTCCGCCGTGGCGTCGTCGTCGAGCGGCACCCGCACCTGGCGGCGGCCGACGGCGAGCAGTGCAGCGTTGAGGGCGATCAGGCTCAGCGAGCTTCCCGCCGGCCACATCGCCCAGTGCTCCGCCGACGACATCGCGTACGAGGTGATCCCAGCCGGGATCAGGTGCGCGGCGTGGGCGCGGACCGCGAGCTGGTTGAGCGTCAGCGGGTAGTTCCGGCGAGCCGACTTCAGGTCGCGGCGCGCGACCTTGGCGTGAGCGCGACCTGCCTTGTCCGCCGTCCGGGCCGCGCGGCGGCCGCCGTTGAACGGGTTGCTGCTCGCCGCCCGTGCGGCCTTCCGCTGGCTCGCGGCGGTCGCAGCCGTCGACCGCGCCGACGTGTTGGCCCGCTGAGCAGCGATCAACGCCTTCAGGTTCTCCGGGGTCCGGAGCTTCGCCCTGCGCTCGGCCTCCGTGTCCCAGCGGTGCGCGAGCGGGGCACACATCGGGGCGGCGCCGTCGAGTGCCTGGCTCGCCGCCGCTGTCGTCTTGTTGATCCGGTCCGCCGTGATCACGCGGGCCGTTTTGGTACCAGTACCGATCTTGTTCCATGCTGCTGCGTAGTCCACGAGTCGCTCCTTGGGTGGTCGTGGATCAGGGCCGGGATTGCCGTTCGCGCGGCGTTCCGGCCCGCCTGTTTTGTGGCGGTTGAGCCCGCAACCCCCGGGCCGCAACCTCCCTTGCGGGCGGTTGCGCCCCCGCAAGCCTGTGACCTGCGAGTTTCGGTGTTGCGGTGGTTTCCGGGGTGGGGCCCCTACGCGTGTGCGCGCGAGGGCCCCGGATTTTCGAGCCGTTCGGCGACCCCTCGGGAGGCGCCGCCGAACAAGACCCATACTGTGGGGGCACAGTTGCTGTGTCAAGCCATACACTGTGCTAGATCACTACTCCGGATGCTGTGATAGATCACCGCACCGTTCACCCGTCGAAGGAGCCCCGCCATGTCCTCGCTGGAGCGCACGCCTCCGTATCTCCAAGTCGTCGGCACGCTGAAGTCGAAGATCGTCAGCGGCGAACTCGCGCACGGCGACGTGCTGCCGTCCGTGCGCGAACTCGCGGCGGAGTACGGCATCTCGACTGCGACCGCGCAGAAGGTCCACCGCACGCTGAGGGCGGAAGGCCTCGCGGAAGGCCGGCAGGGTGCGGCCACCACGGTCAGCACGCGCCGGACCCTGCACCGCACCGCAGCCGACCGCCTGGAGGCGGCGCTCACTACCGGGCGGATCTACGCCGACGGCGAGTACGCCGTGATCACGGGCGCCGACCTGACCACTCCCCCCGAGTGGGTCGCGGACCTCCTGGGCGTCGAGGACGGCGGCCAGGCGCTGCGTCGCCAGCGGGTCACGCACAACGCCGACGCGGAGCCGGTCTCCGCGAGCACGAGCTGGTTCGTCGCTGAACTCGCGGAGACCGTGCCCGCTCTGCTGCAGCGCGAGCGGATCCCGGGCGGCACCCCATCAGCCATCGAGGCCGTCACCGGTCGACGCGCCGTGGCCTCCGAGGAAGCCAGCGCCGCCGATGCAGCAACCGAGGAACAGGCGACTCTGCTTGGCGTCGAGCCCGGCGCCCCCGTTCTGCTGAGCCGGAACGTGTACGTCGACGCGCAGGGCGACACGGTGGAGGTTGGGGAGTCCGTCGCACCAGCCCGCCGTTGGCGAGCCCATCGGAGCTGACCTCCGCCCGCACACACCGAAGCCCCCGCCGATCCGAATTCGGCGGGGGCTTCGTCGTGCCAAGTCCCGAACGTACCGGCACACGGCCTCCCGTGAGCCTCTGAGCGTCGTTCTCCCGCTCCTGCGACTCTCGGTCCGCCGGAGCGCTCACGAGCCCTCAGGCGGGCGTACAGGCCGCCTGAGGCCCGTAATCCTCCGTGGCCTACCGCATACGCGTCTGCGGGTGCTCCGGACGACCAACGACGGCCAGCGGGAAGGGGGGTGGGGTTGCGCGGCTTGAGCGGCCGTCTGCCGGGCCCGGATTGGGGCGGAGCGCCGTACCCCCGCCGTCACGGATGCGGGTGCGTAAGGCGACCTGGAGGCACTCCGCGGCTGAGGGGGAGCAGCTGCTGCCGCGATGTGGCCGAGCGACGCGTGGGCGCTCCGCTAGGAATCGGTCCGTGGTGGCTGATCGTCCGGCTCTCCGTCATCCGCCGGCGGCCACAAAGGCATGGCGGACGCAGTCTGTGCGGACCTGCGGCGAGCCCGTTTCAAGGGAGGCAAAGGTGCGGGGGGTGACGGGGAATTCGTGGCGTTGACCTGCGGTGATTGAGTTTCGACAACAGACGTATTGGAGGGTTGCGGAGTTTCGGCTGTTGTCGAAAAGAAGCGTTCGTCGGCCCGGCCTTTGGAGTAGGCCCGGAACCGGATCTCCTGGTCCCGGCGAGCCCTGTACGCGTACTCCTTGTGCGTGCGCGTGCAGTAGTCCCGGCTGCGGCCGACGCCCTTCTGCTGGATCGGGCCGCCGCACCAGCCACAGAGCTTGTTGCCGTCGGCGTCCCTCGGTGTCTCAGTGCTCATGGCCGACGACCGTACGCGGCGCGTCCTCTGGCGCGGCGCGTGGGCGCAGTTGTTACAAGTTTCTCTACTGGTTCAAGGCCGTCGCTGCGCGCCGGCGCGGCCCGGCTGTCGGCCGGGCCGCTCCTGTCTTCGCCACGCTGCCCGGCCGCCCGCCCGGCCGCGTCAGGACTCATCCTCGAAGGCCTCGAAGATGACCTGGGCGAGACGCCTGCCCGCCTCCCGGGCCATACCGAGTGCCACCCCTCCGGCAAGACCAGACGCCCCCCGCTTCACAGCCTCGCGACGGGTCGGGCGCTCATGCGATGCGGGCGCCTGCTGGTCGCTCTGTTCGTTGCTCAACTGGTCCTCCAGACCGTGGAAAAAAAGTCCGTCTGTCCCGGACAGGCCGGGGCGGTGGTGACGTTGAGGGAGCGGGGCCCAAGCCGCGCAAGTCCTCACTCCTTCGCCGGACTCAGGCGAAGAAGGACAGGACCGGGGCAGAGAAAAGCCCCCGTCCGTTGTCCGGAGGGGGGCTTGGTACCTCAGTGCGTGACGAAGCGCTATCAGTGATCGAGCGGCACACCCTTGCATTCCGATCCGCAGGTGTTCCCCGGGGGAACAGATCGCGGCGGGGTGTTCCCCGGGGGAACAGCCCGGGATCACTGTGCCGGACCGGTGGGCAAGCCTCGCAAGTCCCTGTCGCGGCACCGGTGGGGGCAGTGGTGGGGGTTTCGGTGGGGCCCACCAACGGGGCCACCGGTGTCCGTGGTCGGGTCTGTGGTCGGGTGCGCGGTCGCCCCGTGGTCGGGTTGCACGGGAGGTTGCGCACCAGGTTGCGCACTCCTCATTCCGACGGCCTGCGTTGTCGCAGGTAGAGCCGCGTGGTCGGGCGCTTCCACTTGTGCCGACATCCCCTCTACGGCCCCCTGCCGCCCCAAGCAAGACGAAAGAGAAGGGTGGGGGGTGGGTGGTGGCGGCGGCCGGGCGAGGGGATCGGGTGCGTGGCGGTGGGCCGTGCGCCCCGCGCGCCCCGGGCGGCGCAAACGCCCCCCCCCCCCCCAGGCGGGGGCGAAGGGTGGCCGACCGGGAGACTGGCGGCATGAGCACCACGCGCCGCCCACTGGGCACCGGTCCGTCGACCACCGCCAGGAGCACGACGACGTCGACCGCCCCGCGGCTGCTGCCCGTTGAGCACGTCGACCGCGAACAGCTCCTCGAGGACGACGCGGAGCACCAGGAGGTGGCCGCCGCGCGGCCCGACCGACGGACGCTCGGGTCGGGTCCGGCGGCATAGACCGGGGCAGCAAGGTGGAGCGAACTGGGCCCAGTTTCGCGACGGATCGGGGCAGCGAGAGGAGACGGCGACCAGCCGCACACGGGAGC
>NZ_JBHWUI010000320.1:0-4136 GCF_042737525.1 Kitasatospora sp. NPDC059973
CTCCCCGCCGCGGGGCGGGGGCGCGGGGGGGGCGGGCCCGGGCCCGCGCCGGGGGGGGGGCCCCGCGCGGGGCGCCCCCCCCCCCCGGGGGGGGGGGGGGGGGGGGGGGGGGCCCCGGCCCCCCCCGGGGGCCCCCCCCACGACGGCGGGGTTCCGATCCGCCCGGACGGCAGTGCCGACCGGATCGGGTGCCGACCGGGGCCGCACCCCGTCGTGCGCCCGGTGACCCCCGCCGAACAGACGGCCTCCGGATCAGGTCAGATCTGCTGCCAGAGGGCCGGGACGATGTTGGGCTCCCAGCCGACCTGGGCGGTGTGGCCCTGGATGCAGCGGTAGCTGACACCGTTCCAGGTGACCACGTCACCCGCGCTGTAGGTGGTGCCCGGCGTCCAGGTGCCGCCCGGGTTGCCCGGGTCGGTGCCGACCACCAGCGAGTACGTGGTGCTGTGGGTGGCCGAGCCGGTACCGGTCACCGTGATGGTGTAGGTGCCGGCCTGGACGCCGGAGCCGACCGAGACGTTCAGCGTCGCGGAGGAGCCGGACTGCACCGAGGACGGGCTGACCGACACGGTGACCCCGCTGGGCGCGCCCGAGGCGGTGAGGTTCACCGTCTGGGCGGAGCCGGAGGTGGTGGCGGTGGAGACCGTGGCGCTGGTGCTCCCGCCCGGGAGGGCGTTGCCGGTGGTCGGGTTCACCGCGACCGAGAAGTCGTTGGTCGGGATGGGCCCGGTGCCGACCGAGGTCTTCCACAGGGTGTACGCGACGCCGTCGGCGCTGCGGTCCAGGGCGGTGGCGTTGATGTTGCTGGCGGTGTCGCACGCCTGGTGGTAGCAGGAGTCGTACGCCCGGTTGGCGGTGCCGCCCCACTTGGTCGCCTGGGCCGGGGTCTTGACGGCGCTGGCGCCGGCCGCGTAGCCGGAGGTGGGGATGCCGCCCTGCTGGAAGGAGTAGTCGTCGGAGCGGCCCTGGCCCTCGACGTTCTCCTCGGGCTGGATGCCCAGGGAGTCCCAGTAGGCCTTCATCGGGGCGGAGGTGGCGGAGCCGATGTTGTTGATGAAGTAGCCGGCGTTGGGCGAGCCGACCATGTCGAAGTTGTAGTAGCCCTTGATGGCGCTGCGCTGGGTGGAGCCCAGCTGGTTGACGTAGTGCTGCGAGCCCTGCAGGCCCTGCTCCTCACCCGTCCACCAGGCGAACCGGACGTGCCGGGTCAGGGTGGGGTTCTGCTGGGCGAGGGTCAGCGCGTTCTCCAGCAGGACGGCGGAGCCGGAGCCGTTGTCGTTGATGCCCGGGCCGGCGGCGACGCTGTCGAGGTGGGCGCCGAACATGGTCACCTGGTCGGCCGGGCCGCCCGGCCAGTCCGCGATCAGGTTGTTGGAGCTGTAGGTGCAGGAGGTGCAGGTCTGCTCGCTGACGGTGTAGCCGGCGGCCTGCAGCTTGCCCTTGATGTAGGCGAGCGACTGGCCGTGGCCGGCCGAGCCGGCCCGGCGGTTGCCGCCGTTCTGCGAGGCGATCGTGTTCAGCTGGGCGAGGTGCGCCTGGACGTTGGCGACGCTGACGTCGGGCACGCCGGGGTTGGGGTTCCCGTTGCCGACCGTCAGCGTGTACTGCGCGCTGTGGGTGGCGGAACCGGTGCCGGTCACCGTGAGCACGTAGGTGCCGGGGGTGGCCGAGGAGGAGGCCGAGACGTTCAGCGTCGCGGAGGAGCCGGCCTGCACGGAGGACGGGCTGACCGAGGCGGTGACGCCGGCCGGGGCGCCGGAGACGGCCAGGTTGACGGCCTGGGCGGTGCCCGAGGTGACCGCGGTGCTCACCGTGGCGCTGGTGGCGGCGCCGGGCTGCACGGAGCCGGCGGTCGGGTTGACCAGCAGCGAGTAGTCGTTGGTGCCGGACGGCGTGCAGGTGGGCTCGCCGCTCTGGGCGGGGACGCTGATCGCGTCCCAGGCCGCCTTGGTGCGGGTGAACAGGCCGCAGCCGGGGTCGAGGCTCTTGGCCGCGGTGAGCGTGGTGACCCGGTACTTCTTGTAGGTCATGCCGCTGGTCTTGAGCAGCATGCCGCCGTAGAAGATCCGCCCGGCGTCCTTGATGCCGACGCCGGTCACCGAGGAGTTGTTGCAGGTCGGGCTGGTGGGCTTGCCGCCGCCCGGGTTGGAGCCCTCGGAGAGCAGGTAGAACCAGTGGTTCAGCGGGCCCGCCGCCGCGTGCACCTCGGTGCTCGGGATCGAGGAGGAGTAGCAGTTGGGGTTGTTGCCCACCAGCGAGGGGTTGTACATGTTGCGGATCGGCCCGCTGCCGACCAGGTTGATCATCTCGCCGACGGTGTAGTCCGGGTTGTCGTACGGGGACGGCTCGTTGGCGTACGCCTCGGTCAGCGCGCCGAAGATGTCGCCGGTGCCCTCGCCGAGGCCGTTCTCGTTGTTGGCGCCGCCCGGCGTGTACTGGTCGATGCCGTGGCCGAACTCGTGGCCGACCACGTCGATGGAGGCGATCCACTCGTTGGCGTTGTTGTGGCCGATCGAGACGGAGGAGCCGTCCCAGTAGGCGTTGACGTCGTTCAGGCCCACCTTGACCGGCCAGCTGCCGCCGTTGCCGTTGTGGCCGTTGCGGCCCAGCCAGTCGCGGAGCATGTCCCATTCCTTCTGCGCCGCGAACATCACGTCGGCGCAGCCGGTCTCCTTGCTGGTCGGGTTGCCGGTGCCCCAGGAGTCGCTGGACTTGGAGAACACCTGGCCGGAGCTGTAGTCCGCACAGCTCAGCCCGGACCGGCTCGGGTCGCGCAGCGAGTAGGTGCTGCCCGAGGCGGTGGTGTTGATGGTGACCGGGGCCGGGCCGTTCCACTTGCTGTTGGCGGTACCGGCCTTGACGTCGTCGTAGCTGTCGATCACCTCGCCGGTGCGGGCGTCGACGAAGACGTGCAGCCGGCTCGGGGCCGCGCCGGTCCGGCCGGTGAGCACGGTCTCCCAGGCGAGCCGCCCGGTGCCGTCCTGCACCTTGACCACCAGGCGGCGGGTGTCGACGCCGTCGACGGCGGCCAGCCGGGTGCGCGCGGTCTTCTCCGCCTGGGCGGCGCTGATCGCGGCCTTGGTCGGGCCGCCGACCGGACCGGTGGCGGCGGACTGGAGGCCGCGGACCTTGCCCTGGCCGTCGGCTATGACGACGGCGTCGCCGCCGACCACCGGCAGGCCCTGGTAGGTGCGCTCGTAGGCCACGGAGTAGAGGCCGCCGAGCCACGGGGTGACGGACTGGCGCTCGTAGGTCTCGCCCGGGCCCTTGGCCAGGGCGTCCAGGCCCGCCGCGGCCGCCTGGTCGGCGGCGGAGACGGCGGCGGCCAGGGCGCTCGGCGGCGCGCTGACGGCCGGGCCGGGCTGGGCGGCGGCCTGTCCGACCGCGGTGGCGGTCAGCATGCCGGCCAGGACGGTCAGGGTGGTTCCCGCCGTCAGTAATCTGCGTTTCATTCCGAGGCTCCTCGAACGTGGGGGTGCTCGACCGCGGACGACGTGCCTGTCTGGCGCTCACCGCGGGGCCGCATCGGGGGACGGCCGTTGCGGGCGTCCGCGCTCGGGTGCCGGAACACTCACATGCCGTCATGCCCCGGTCAACGGCTGCGGCATGGCTTCCGTGCAGTTGGCAAGTTCTGTCAAGCTGCGGGTTTTGTGAAGAGGTTGAGACCAAGAGGTTGAGACCACCTCATGTACGGAGCCCGCCCGGTCCAGTACCGTCCTGTCCATCGGAAGGACCGGAACCGACTCGGGAGGGCAGCCCCGTGCACCGGAGCCACACCGACGTACCGTCCGTCGGTCCGCCGCCGGCCGACCCGCTCTGGCGCGCCTTCGGCGCCCGGCTGCGGCACTGGCGCCGCCGGGCCGGCCTCACCCAGGCGCAGCTCGGCGCCGAGATCGGCTACGACCACACCGCCGTCAGCAAGCTCGAACACGGCGCCCGCCGGACCACCCCGCGGATCGCCGAGCGGCTGGACGGTCTGCTCGGCGCCGGCGGCGAACTGCGCACCGCCTGCCTGCGGGCCGAGGAGGGGGAAGCGGGGGAGTGGGACCGGCCCGCCCCGGCCGCCCCGCCGGCCCCGTCCGGACCGGCCGGCTGGGCCCGCCCGCCACTGCCGGGCGGCCCCGCCGCCCCGCCCT
>NZ_JBHWUI010000321.1:0-4061 GCF_042737525.1 Kitasatospora sp. NPDC059973
CGCAGCGCCTGCTCCACGCCGTACTCGTCCAGCTCCGACAGAAGGCCGTCCACACCCTCCCGGTCGGTGGTGTGGTCGTCCGCGAAACGACGGTCACCCGTCGCGTCCGGCACGTACTTCACACAGACAACGATCCTCAAGCTCACGGCCTGTCTCCTGTACTGGTCTCGTCCGGCGGCTGCGGCTGTGCAAGCGGGCGCGAACTCGGCACGCACCCGCTCCGGGCAGCGTGTTCCCGTGCCGGTCCGGAACTTCCTGGCAGCATACTCGCCAGTAGTCGAATGACACTACTGGCCAGTAGCTTACGCCGCCGAGCCCCGGCCGACCGCCCCTCGGCCCCCCTCGCGAGGGCCTGAGGGCCCCCGGCCCGGACGGCCCGCGGAACGGCTCGCACTGCCGTCAGCCCTCATCCTGCCCCAGCGTCCCGCCGACACCACCCGACGGGGCGGCGCATCGGGAGTGGGATTCACCACCCGGGCCGCCGCACCCCCCGGAGCGGATCAGACCGCCTCGCCCAGCGCCGCGATCACGTCCGCCTTGCGCGGCAGCCCGGCCGCCCGGCGCACCACCCGGCCACCCGCGTCCAGCACCAGGACCGTGGGCGTCCGCAGGATCTCCAGCCGGCGGACCAGCGCCAGCCGCTCCTCGGCGTCCAGCTCGATGTGCGCCACCCCCTCGACCAGACCCGCCACCTCCCCGAGCACCCGCCGGGTGGCCCGGCAGGGCTGGCAGAAGGCGGTGGAGAACTGCACCAGGGTGGCCCGCTCGCCCAGCGCCTCCCCCAGGTCCGCCGCCGAGAGCCGTACCGCCCCGTCCTTCGCCCGCACCCGCAGCCTCCCGTCGCGCTGGGCCCGCAGCAGCCCGAACGCGCTCGCCACCGCGAGCACGACGACGCACACCACCAACCCGGTCATCCCCCCAGTCTGCCCCGGCCCCCCAGGAGTCCGACAGAGTGGTCGACCGCCGGGGCGGGGCCCGCGTACGATCGCCGGGTGGACTCCGACCGCCCGGTACGACCGCTGCTGACCACCCGCCGGGTGGTCGACCTGTGCCGGGCCACGGCCTCGCGCTGTCAGTGACGCGCCCTGCCGTCCCCCCTTCTGCGATCCAGATTCGGAGCCCCCGTTGCAGATAGACCCCCGCGGCCCGAGGTTCGCCGCCGCGCTCAGCGCGGCCGTCCTCGGCGCCGTCCTCCTCAGCGGCAGCGGCCTGCTGCTCACCCTCCAGGGCATCGTCTTCGGCCTCGGCGCCATCGGCGGCCTGCACCGGTCGCCGTACAACTGGCTGTACCGGACCCTGCTCCTGCCCCGGCTCGCACCGCCCACCGCGACCGAGGACGAGCGGCCGCCGCGCTTCGCCCAGGGCGTCGGCCTGGTCTTCGCCGCCGTCGGCGCGCTCGGCTTCCTCACCGGGGTGACCTGGCTCGGCCTGCTGGCCACCGCGTTCGCCCTCGCCGCCGCCTTCCTCAACGCCGTGTTCGGCTACTGCCTCGGCTGTGAGATGTACCTGCTCGTCCGCCGCTCCCAGGGCCGGCTGGACGCCGCGTCCTGACCGGACGGGAAAGGTTCCCGGCCGGCCCATCACGGACGTCACACACCCGTCACCCGCCCGACCGCCCGCCTCAGGTGACAGCGGGCACTCGTTCGGGGGATCATTTCCGTGTATCACCCGTGGCCGCCGCGGCGTGCCGCGCCTCCGGTCGGCCCCACGTACGACACGGGTACCGCCGGACCGGGCCACCAGGGCCCGTGGGAAGTCAGGACTGACCGTGGCAGAGCTCGTGTACCCGCCGGTGATCGGCGCCGCACTGACCGTCTTCCGCGCGCTCGACGTGCGCATCAGGATCGTCGGCGCCGAAAACATCCCCGCCCAGGGCGGAGCGGTACTGGTGAGCAATCACATCAGCTACCTGGACTTCCTCTTCGCCGGCCTCGGCGCCTTCCGCGGCGGCAAGCGCAAGACCCGCTTCATGGCCAAGGACGACGTCTTCAAGCACGCCGTCTCCGGCCCGCTGATGCGGGGCATGAAGCACATCCCGGTCGACCGCACCGACGGCCAGCCCGCGTACGAGGCCGCCGTGCGCGCCCTGCGCGCCGGCGAGATGGTCGGGGTGTTCCCGGAGGCGACCATCAGCCGCTCGTTCATGCTGAAGAAGTTCAAGACCGGCGCCGCCCGGATGGCCGCCGACTCCGGCGCCCCGCTGCTGCCGGTCATCCTGTGGGGCACCCAGCAGCTCTGGACCAAGGGCCGGCCGAAGACCCTCACCAAGCGCCACGTCCCCGTGACCATCATGATCGGCGAGCCGATCGAGCTGGCGCCCGGCGACAAGCCCGTGATGGTCACCCGCCGGCTGCGCGCCGCGATGAGCGAGATGCTCGACCGGGCCCAGCGCGAGTACCCGGGCAAGCCGAGCGGGCCCGAGGACACCTGGTGGCAGCCCGCCCACCTCGGCGGCACCGCGCCGACCCTTGAGGTCGCCGAGGCCGAGGACGAGGCAGAGGCCGAGCGCCGGGCCAACCGCGACTGACGCCCCCGGGCCGGCGGCGGCCGGCCGGGCGCACCGCGCCGTCAACCCAACAATCCATTCTTCATACTCCGTGCGACCGAGTAGCCACGGACCGTCGCGTGTCGGCGGCCTGCCCGCCCTCCCGATCTGACACAGTGACAGCTCCCCCGGGGGCCTCGTCCTGCACCAGAGACGGAGATGACACGCCGATGACCGGCACACGGCTGCTGCCACTCACCACCACGGCCCGCACCCGCACCCGCGCAGGTGCGGGCCTCCTGCTGGCGGGCACCGCCCTGCTCGCCGGGTGCGGTGTCCAGCCCGGCGAGATCCCGCTCAGCGAGATCCGGGCGGAGTCCCCGTCCGCCACCCCGACTCCCGACCCCGCCATCGCCAACGCGACCCCGGGCGTGATCGGAGCCGCGGCACCGGCCCTGCCCGTCACGGCCCACAACGGCCTGATCGCCGGCCGGGTCTTCCTCGACCCCGGACGCCTCACCAGCGCCGTCTTCACCGTGACGGCCGACGGCGGCACCCTGCAGCAGCTCACCCGGCCCTCCGGCCAGGACCGCGACGACCACCCCGGCTGGTCCCCCGACGGCAGCACCCTCGCCTTCGACCGGACCGAGACCGAGACCGGCGCGGCCCGGCTCTGGACGGTGTCCGCCGACGGCGAGGGCGCCCACCAGATCGGCCAGCTCTGCGAGACCGGCGCCGCCGACTGCGTCAACGAGCAGGAGAGCGGCCCCGCCTTCTCCCCCGACGGGAAGCAGCTCGCCTTCAGCCGTACCTGGGGCGCGATCGACTCGTCCACCCAGCAGATCCAGTACTCCGACCTGTACCTGATGAGCCCCGACGGCACCAACGCCCAGCGGCTGACCTTCCTCACCAACGACACGCCGTACTCCGGCGAGGTCCGCAATCCGAGCTGGTCGCCCGACGGCAAGCAACTGGTCTTCGAGTACCGGACCAGCTCGACCGGGCAGCCCGCCAGCGGCCGGGCCCTCTACGTCGTCAACGCCGACGGCACGGGCCTGCGCCGACTCACCCCGTGGGAGCTGCGCGCCGGTGAGCGCGCCAGCTGGTCCCCCGACGGCACCCGGATCCTGTTCACCACCTATCCGGCCGGCCCCGACTACACCCCCGGTGGCGGCATCTACACCGTGCAGCCCGACGGCAGCGCCATCGACGCCCTGACACCCGGTCCGTCCGAGGTCTTCTACGGGGCCGCCGCCTACTCCCCCGACGGCACGTCCATCGTCTTCTCCCAGGCCCCCGCCGGCGGGACCGCCGACCTGTACCGGATGCAGACCAACGGCACCGGCGTCACCCGGATCACCGAAACGGCCGACCAGTGGGTGAGCCGCCCGAACTGGGGCACCGCCGCACCCCACTCGTAACCACGGGACGCCGGGGCCGGCCTTCGGTCGGCCCCGGCGTCGCGTGGGCGTGCCTTTCCCGGAAACGCAAAGAACCCCCCGATCCTTACGGACCGGGGGGTTCTTTGGAATGATTGTTCGGCGGCGTCCTACTCTCCCACAGGGTCCCCCCTGCA
>NZ_JBHWUI010000322.1:0-3933 GCF_042737525.1 Kitasatospora sp. NPDC059973
CCCCAGGTGCCCGGGCCCGGCGCCGCCGTCGGCATCTTCTGACAGCCCGATAGCTAAATCATCGACATACTCTGATCATTTAGCTATGCTCGCCCCATGGCTAACCGTCAACTACAGGAGCCGACCAGGCTCGTGCTCACCGCGCTGGCCGACGCCCCCCGGCACGGCTACGCGATCGTCCAGGAGGTGCTGGCCATCTCCGGCGGCCGGACCAAGCTCCTCACCGGCACCCTCTACACGGCACTGGACCGCCTCCTCCAGCAGGGGCTGATCCGGATCGACCACGAGGAGACCGTCGCGGGCCGGATGCGCCGCACCTTCGCCCTCACCGAGGAGGGCCGGCAGGTGCTCGGCGAGGAGACGGAGCGCCTGCGCGCCGGCGTCGCCGAGGCCGACCGCAGGCTCGCCCTCGGCCGCGGGCCGAACCCCGGACGCGGAACCGGCCTCAGCACGCCCCGACTGAACGGAGCCACCGCATGAGCACGCACGCCCAGACCACCCCGCCGCCCGCCAGGCTCGCCCTGCTGGGGCTCTACCCCGCCGCCTACCGGTCCTCGCACGGCGAGGAGATCGCCGCCGTCTTCGCGGAGTCCGTACAGGACGGCGACCGCCGCACCGTCCTGCGCGAGTGGACGGCCCTCGCCGCGCACGCCGTCCGGCTGCGGACCCGGCTCAGCTCACGCGACCCCGCCGGCCGCGTCCTCGCCGGCGCGGCGCCGTTCACGCTCGCCGGCGGCGCGGCCCTGGCCACCGTGCACCTGGTGATGAGCCTCTTCCTCACGGTGCCCCGGGTGGACCTGTTCAGCCCGAACGCCACGGCCACCGCCGTGGTGGGCGCGGGGCAGACCGCGCCCTGGATCCTCGCACTGGTCCTCGCCGCGCTCGGGCACTGGGGCCACGCCCGGCTGCTGGTCCTGGCCAGCGTCCTCGCCGGGGCCGGCGCTCCGGCCGCCTTCCTCGTGTACCCGTCGGGGGCGTTCCTCCAGTACGTCTTCCTGCTCCCGCTCTGGCTGCTGCTCGCCGTGCCGGTCCTGATCGCCCCGCCGGACGCCGTCGACCGGTCCGCGCGCGGCCGCACCGGGGCGGCGCTCGCCGCCGTCGCCGTGGCACTGCCGATGACCGCGCTCGTCCTGCGCTGGCCGTGGGCCGGCCCCGGGGACCTCTCCGAGCCCGTCTTCTCCGACGGCCTGCGGACCCTCCTCGACGTCTCCACGGCCTGGCCCGCCCTGGTGATGACGATCGCCTACCTCGTCCAGGTCGCCGCCGCCCGCCCCGACCGGCTGCGGGCCGCCGGCGCCGCCCTGGCCGTCCTCCCCTGGACCGCCATGCTGGCCCCGCCCTACTACTGGGCGCCGCCGATCGGGTTCGCCGAACTCGCCCGCGACGCCGGGGTCGTGGCCGCCTTCCTGGCCGTCGCCACCGCCCTCGCCGCACTGCGCCGCACCCGCGCCACCGCCCCGGAGCCGGTCGAACCGGCCTGACGGCGGCGCCCCGACCGGCGTGACCGGTCGGGGCCCGCACGGGGGCCGACCGGTCTCAGGCGCCGTCGACGAGCCGTTGCAGCGCCGGGGCGTACAGGTCGGCCAGCCGCTCGGGGGTGGCGCGGTCGCCCGCGCCCGGGCGGTGCAGGCTGAGCGTCGCGCCGAGCCCGAGCAGCTGGCCGGCGATCAGTTCGGCGCGCAGTTCGGCGTCCGGCCCCGGCAGGGAGGCGGCGAGGCGGTCCGTCACCTGGCGGCGGAACCGCTCGCGCAGCAGGGTCCGCTCGTCGTCGTTGCCGAGCGAGAAGACCACGCGCAGCAGGGGGTCGCCGCGCTGTTCCCGGCGCATCCGGACCACGGTGAGCACCAGGTGGCGGCCCAGCGCGCCGGGTTCGGCGGCGAACAGCTCGTCCGCCGCCGGCCCGAAGTCGGCGACGGTGTTGAACAGGTGCTCCTTGCTGCCGAACCGCTTCACGATCAGCGACGGGCTGACGCCCGCGTCGGCCGCTATCCCCCGCATGGTGACGTCGGCGTAGGGGCGCAGGGCGAAGGCCCGGCGGGCGGCGCGCAGGATCGCGTCCCGCCCGGTGCCCTGCTCGGCCTCGCCGAGCTGTTCGGGCCGCCCGGTCACCGGCCCGGTGGCCGGTTCGGTCGCGCCGGTCTCGTCGGCGATGGTCATGCGCTCTCCTGGGCCGGGGCCGCCGGGGTCGTCACCCCGACCGTACCGGCTGCGGCGGGGCCCGGGCGCGCCGTGCGGCCGGCGGGCAGGAAGAGGGTCGCGACCAGCGCGGCGGCGGCCATCCCGGCCGCGATCAGGAAGATCAGCAGATAGGCGTGCAGGGTGGGGGCGGTGCGCCCGGCGACGGTGAACGTGACGTGGGCGAGCACGGCGGTGACCACCGCGCTGCAGCAGGCCTGCCCGACCGAGCGCATCAGCGTGTTCAGCCCGTTCGCCGCGCCCGTCTCGCTGACCGGCACCGCCCGCATCACCAGCGCGGGCAGCGCCGAGTACGCGAGGGCGGTGCCGGAGGCGACGACGGTGGCCCCGGCCACGATCAGCCAGAGGCTGTGACTGGTGAAGAACCGCACCAGGTAGCCGACCACCATCACGGACGCCGCGACGGCGAGCGTCGTCCGGGGGCCGTACTTGGCGGAGATCCGGGCGGACAGCGGGGACAGCGCGACCATCGCCAGGCCGCCCGGCAGCAGGCAGAGGCCGCCCACCACGATCGAGGCGCCGAGACCGTAGCCGGTCTCCTTGGGCTCCTGCACCATCTGCGCGGTGACCAGGGAGTTCGCGTAGAAGGCGAAGCCGATGAGCATCGCGGCCAGGTTGGTCAGCAGCACCGCGGGCCGGGCCGAGACCCGCAGGTCCACCATCGGCGAGGTGGTGCGCAGCTCGTACCGGCCCCAGAGCAGCCCGAGCAGCAGCGAGCCGCCGAGCAGGCCGAGCGTGCGCGGCGAGGTCCAGCCCCAGCCGGCGCCCTGGGTGATCGCGAGCAGCAGGCCGACCAGGACGGCGCCGAGGCCGAGGGTCCCGGGGAGGTCGAAGCGCCCCCGGGAGCGCAGCGGCGACTCCGGCACGATCCGGAGCACCAGGGCGATGTCCAGCACGCCGAGCGCGGCGGAGGCCCAGAACATGGTGTGCCAGTCGAAGTTCTCCACGACCAGCGCCGCCACCGGCAGCCCTATCGCGGCGCCGATGCCGAGGGTGGAGCTCATCAGGGCGATGGAGGGCAGCACGCGCTCGGGCGGCAGTTCGTCGCGGATGATGCTGATGCCGAGGGGGATGACGGCGAGGGCCGCGCCCTGCAGCGCGCGGCCGGCGATCAGCACGCCGATCTGCGAGCTCACGGCGCACAGCACGGACCCGGCGGTGAGCACGCCCAGCGAGGCGAGCAGCACCCGGCGCTTGCCGTACATGTCGCCGACCCGGCCGAGCACGGGTGTGAAGACCGCGCCGGTCAGCAGGGTGACGGTGACCAGCCAGCCGGCCGCGCCCGGCGAGCTGCCGGTCAGCGCGGGGACGTGCGGGAGCAGCGGCACGACCAGGGTCTGCATGACCGCGACCACGACGCCGCAGAAGGCGAGGACGGGCACGATCAGGTCGGCCCGCGGCGTCCTGGCGGACGGGGTGGGAGAGGTCGGGCCGGACGCGGCCGTCACCGGGGTCATCGTGCTCCAGACGCTGGTCCACAGAGGGGTGCACAGACGTTCACCCATCCCAGGGTAAACGCTTGTGCACCCCCCTGTCCCGCCCTTTTCGCCCTCAGCCCGACGGCCGCGCCCTCGTCACCGGCGGCGACACCGACGGCGATGGCCGGGGCGGTGGTTCGCCGGGTTCCAGCGGGGAGATCATCGTCGTCGACGAGAGCAGCAGCAGTGCGAGCACCTTGAGCGGCCGTCCGTCGACCGCACCGCAGCCGAAGGGGCCGGCCGAACCCTTGGGTTCGGC
>NZ_JBHWUI010000323.1:0-3924 GCF_042737525.1 Kitasatospora sp. NPDC059973
GGCTGTCCACCGGCCCGGCCGGGCCGGTGGACAGCGCCTCCGCCGCTTCCGGGAAGGGACGCGACCCGACCGCCCGCTGGCCGGGAACCAGTAGCGCGGCCGGATCTACACCCGGCAGGCCGTCCACGGCACCCTCGACGCAGTCACCCGAACGTGTGATGTGCGACACACTCGGCCCGGAGTGTGCCGCGCTTTCGACAACCGGTCCGTTAACCCGTCCCTCAACGAATCCCAAGGCAGGAGCGGGGATCGAAGCGACTTCCCGCCCTGCGGGATCTCCGGCCGAGTTCAAACCGGGGGCACCATGAACGACAGTCCCGCCACGGCGAGACTGGAAAGGGCTGCTGACCTGCTGCAAAATGACACTGCTCCCTTACTGCTTGATGGGTACGGGCGCGCGGCACCCCTCGGGATGCCGGGAAGTGCCCCTCGGGGCGCTTGACAAAAGCCCCCCTCGTGGGGGCGAAAACCAACGGCAACCTCCTGTTCTCTCTGGCCTCGGCCTCTGGAACGGCGTTGGCGGTGGGGTGCAGCCGAGGCCCCTGGAAAGGCCCCGACTGCGGGAACTGCGAAGGCCCTAGGGCCCGAGTGGTGCTGGACCGGCCCCCTGGCAGGGGTCGGGTACTGCGACCGGTTGGAAAGCCGGTGGTGGTGCAACTTCGGTAGTGCCGCTGGTGTGGTCGGTTGGAAGCCGATCCCCCAGCAACTCGCTCAACGGTTGGACGCCCGCGAGCGAGGTAGAGCAGGTGGGCCGCGTGGATCCGGGTGGAAATGCCCGGGGAGCGGCCCGGCAGGGCTAGACCTTCACAGGGGTCGGGCCCGCCAGAGCGGACTAGGTCACGGGACACCCTCAGCTAGGGGGCTGCCGGGGCCGGCCGCACAGACGATGACGGCACCCCGCCGGAGTGAGACCCGAGAATCCTCGGTCGACTCCACGGCGGGGTGCCGTACGCATGTGGGGGCTCCACTGCGGGTACCCTGCATCACGTCACCACCTCCTTCGTGGATGACCGGGACGGGCCCCTGGCCGGGCGCCGCTCCACTTGAACGCCGTCCGGCCCCAAGGGGTCGGACGGCGAAGTCATTTTGGATCACTGACGATGACACCCTACCCCTGTGGACAACGCGCAGAGTAGCGGCAATCTCACCGTGTCGATCTGACGTCCAACGATCAGATGGTTCGACAAGTTCGCTTCCTACCGGTCGTCCGAGGAGGGCGAATCCCATGGCTGGAAGGGCCGACGCGGTGCGGAGGCCCACGCCAGGTTGCCCGGCTCCGGAAAGGACTCGGCGCTGGCCGTGGCCGACTGGAGGCTCTCCAACCCGCTGCGCACCGTGTCCCGCGCGATGACGAGGTGTTCGTGAGCGCGATCGTATGCCCCCCGCAGTGTGCCGGTGGCGGGAGTGGAGGCCGCCTCCAGATCGACCAGGAGCTCCGCGACCTGGTCGTTCAACTCCTGTGCGCGAGCCTGGGTGTTCGCCAACCGTTCGGCGAACCCTGCCGATAGCGGCTTGGGGATGACAGGCAGCATTGCCTCAGGCAGGAGGACGCTGCCTGCCGTGCGCTGCCCAAGCCAGCCGCTGAGGCGGTAGCCGGGAGATTCGGTGCGAACGTGGTCGAATCCCCACTTCTCGTAGTAGCGCTGGAGCCGCTTGTTGCTGCGCCAGACGTCGAGGCGAAGCCACGACCTACCCTCGGCCGCCGCGACTACGGAAGCCCAGTCAAGGATTCGGGCGCCGAGCTGGCTACCGGCCTCGGAGCGGGCGACGATCAGCTTGTAGATGTAGAGGGCCGAGTGCAGGTCGTCGTCGGCCTTCCAGAAATCCCGGTCGGCGTTACCGCGGCTGACGGTGGCGACCACCTTGCCGTCCAGGGTGGTGAACACCCACGTGAGGCCGAGCTTGATCTTTTCCATCCAGCTCTGCATGGCGCGCTCGCCCAGGTCGGCGTCCGACCACTGGTCGATGCCGGCCTCAGCCAGCCACCGCTCGGCCTCGCTTCGCAGAACCATCAGGTCGGGAATGTCGCTGGCCTGGGCCAGGCGCACGCCGTAGTCGGTCATCAGACCTCCATCTCGTATACGAGCAGGTGACGGTCCCCGGGGGCGATGGTGACCATGACTCGGACCGGGGCCTCGGCTCCGTGCCCGATGCGGACGTGCTGGATCACGGGCGTGCCCACCGGGAGCTTGAGGAGTTCGGTCTCTTCGGGCGTGGGCATCCGAGTGCTGATCTCATCGCGGACGCCGGTCTGCGGGTGGCCGATGTGCCGCAGCACGCCGCCCGGGATCGACAGCTCCCGGTCCTCGTCCAGCAAGGTCCCTCGGGCGATCGTGCCGGGGAAGTAGCTGCTGGAGAGCTGGAAGGGCTCGTCATCGACCGAGCGAACGCGAGCACGCTTGACGACCTCGGCGCCGGGCATGATGCGCAGCCACGCTGCGATCTGAGGTTCAGCTGGCTCCACCGTCTTGATGATCGTCTCGCGGGGTTCCCGGCCGGCGTCCTTGATGGCGGTTGCCCAGTCGTCCAGCGCGTGGGAATCGCGGCGGCGCCCTCGCTCGAACTCGCTGAGGTTCCAGGTGATCCGCCGAATAGACCGGACTCGGCGGCGACCGCCCTGCTCTCCGATGACCAGGCCCTCAGCCTTGAGGATGTCGACGCCAGCCGCGGCGGTCTTGGGTGCAACGTGGAACGTGTCGGCAAGCTCGCGGCCGGTGGGGAGCACTGCGCCTGGGCCCAACACGCCAGCCCTGATCTGCTCGCGGAGAGCATCGGCGACGGACCGTGCGCTGCCCCTTCTCGTCTGATCTGTCGGAGTCATAGAGGGCAGAGTACCTGATGCTCCGTAACTTTGGTACCTAACTTACCCGTCTTGGATGCGCCTGCCGTCGACCTTTGATTGGCGGCGGCGCGGGCGGTCGCCTTGGCGGCACTGTGAGTTTGTTTTCCACCTGAGGCCCATCACTTTGAACTCTCAGTCAGAAGACTTAAGCACCAAACGACTTGACGAGCAGTCACGCGGTGCGTACGGTTCTGGTTGTCGCCAGAACTTAGGCACCAAAGTCTGGGTCTTCGGCGGTGAACGAGTACCAAGCTGCAAAACAGCGGTGTCACCCGCCTTCGGGCGGTGGCGAGGTCCAGGGGTGATGCTCTAGCTCCCCCAAGCGCCGGACAGCCGTACCTCATAGCAACACCAGAACCACTTTTGAGCAGCGTGCTGCGCTGCCTGTCCGCCAGGACACCGGCCATCGGGCCGGGCCTGGCGGGCGGAGAGTGCAGCAACTCTCGCCGCCGTCCCCTCGACCGTTCCGGAGGAACTCGATGTCGACCCGCACCCGTTCCCGCCGCACCTACGGCCGCGCACCGCTCAAGCTCAGCCAGCTCAACCCGGCCAACATCGACATGGTGAAGGCGTCGATCGTCTGCCCGGACTGCGACACCTGGCGCCGCGTCGTCGGGAAGACCGACCTGAAGGTGGTCAGCCACGAGCGCGGCACGACCGACCACTGCCCCGGCGGCAACCGCCGGGTTGAGGTCGACCTGACACCGGACCGGTGGCTCGCCCGCCTGCGGCGGCAGCACCTCGACGCCCTGTCGGCCGAGACGCGCCGCGCGGCCACCCAGCACTACAAGCCGCTGCCCGCGCAGCCCGGCCCGGTGCACCTGATGGCCACGGCCCGGCCGGAGGCCGACGAGCCCACGGCCAGCCAGCGCAACGCGCAGGCCCGGCGCCGCACCGCGCAGTGGAAGACGGTGGTGCGCACCGTCAAGGACGTGGACAGCGAGCGGGCCGAACCGCTGGTCGGAGCCATTGGCCCGATCCGCGGCATCGAGGTCCCGACGGAGACGCTGCACCCCACCGCCGCCTGACCCAGCATCAGCACGAACGACCACGGCCGCCGCCGACCCCACCCGGGTCGGCGG
>NZ_JBHWUI010000324.1:0-3805 GCF_042737525.1 Kitasatospora sp. NPDC059973
GCCGGAATCCCGGCCGACCCGCCCCGAACCATGCCGGCTGCGGGCACCGTCGCCACTACGGCCGGGTGCCCGCACCCCACCGGTGGGGGACGCCCACCCCCACCTCGAGGTCCCACAGGACGCACACCGCACCCGGCCGGGCCACGAACGACCAGGCCACGGCGGTGCGGCGCAGCTGTTCCGCCATCGATCCGGCGCGCCGCGCGCTGCCGGCGAGTTCTCCGCCCTGCGGGTGGTGGTGGAGGAACCGCCCGTAGGCCGTCCGGCAGAAGGCCGCGTAGCGCTCGGTGCAGAGGATCAGCCCGTGCCACGCCTCGTCCACGGCGAACGACGGCATGCCGATGACCTGCCGGTCCAGCATCGCCGCCCCGCAGCAGCGCAGCCACTGGCGCAGCCCGGTCTCGACCAGCTCGCGCGGCTCGAACGGGCACGTCCGGTAGACGGCGGGGGGCAGTTCGAGCGCGTCGACGGCCGCCTGCACGCGGTCGACGCGACGGGAGTACGTTCGTGAGAGCACGCCTGCTCCGTTCCCGGCGGCCGGGCGCTCAGCTGCCGCCGCATCCGCCGCCGCAGCCACCTCCGCCACAGCCTCCCCCGCCGCAACCGCCGCCGCCGCTGCCGCTGCTGCCGGAGTCGCCGCCGGAATCGCCGCCGCGGTAACGGGACTTCCTCTTCCGGTCCCCGCCGTCCGTCAGCGAGCCGGCGATGATGCCGAACAGGACGAGTCCGGCCAGAATGACGATACCGATGATGATCATCTATCCACTCCCCCAGTTGGCGCCGGACGAGGTGCCTGACGACCTGCGGCGCGCGGATTCCGGCCCGCTCGCACGGGTCGCGCGGAATGCGGATCCGGCCGCGCCAGGACGGCCCCCCGTCTGCGGCGATACTTCATTATGCTCGGAGGGTCTGACACTGAAACGGCGTCAGATCACCGGTGCGGCAGGCCAGCTGCCGTGGGGAGCCGGCGTGGGTGGGCGAGGACGGAGTCGAACCGTCACAGCCGAGGCGGGGGTGTTACAGACCCCTGGGCTCCCCCGGGCCCAGCTCGCCCTCGGCGGAGGCGCCGCGCCGAAAAGGGCCGCCTCGGGGACCGTCCCCCGAGGCGGCCCGGCCGGCGGCCGACGGGCGCACTGCGACGACGTCCCCCGGATCCGGGAGTACCGGAAGCGCTGACACGGGAAGCGCTGACACGGGGAGCGGGTGAAGGCGTTCACGATCCCGCTCCTTCCTGGTGGTTCGGCGCGAGGCGCCCGCTGTGACGCCCGCCCGGCGGACGGGGCGACCGACTGACGACGACACCGCCCGGCCCGTCGCCGCGGACGACGCACGGACCGGGCGACCGGGGTCAGGGGTGTGCTCACCGGGCGGCCGGGCCCGCCGCGGCCGCGTGCCGGGCACGGGCGAGCGTCGGATAGCGGACCGTGAACAGGAGCGGCAGGACGAACGTGGCGACGGTGAGCAGGGTGCGGGCGTCGCCCGCGTCCGGCCGGTAGTGGCGCAGCAGCGCGCCACCGAGGCCGGCGAGGGTGAACGCGGCCGCCCACACCGCGGTGATGACGCGGTTGACCCGGAGGAACAGCGGACTCTTCCAGACGTGCTCGGGCGTCTGGGTGCGGGCGATGCCGAGGGTGAAGGGCCGGCCGAGCGCGAGCGAGCCCCAGGCGGTGGCCGCCAGCCAGAGCGAGGACAGCGGCGGGCCGTAGTGGGCGACGGCGGTGGAGTCGGGCGCGGCGAAGGCGGCGCAGGTGTAGCCGGCCAGGAAGACGACGGCACTGGCCTCGATCACCAGGGCGTCCCAGCCCCGGCCGGCGCGGCGCTGGGTCACCACGAGTGCGAGGGCCAGCAGGAGGCCGGTGAGCGCGGCCCAGCGGAGGTCGACGGTGCCGGTGAGGACCGCGACGGCGATCCACGGGGCAAAACTGCGGAGGTGGCCCATGACGATGTCTCCCCTGTTGAACGTGCGATGCGGTGTCGAGCGTGCGATGCGTGTCCATCGTGCGATGCGTGTCCATCGTGCGATCCGCTGCCGATCGGCGCCGCGGGCGGTCGCTCCGCCCGGCAATCCCTCAGCCTGTCAAGCACCCGCTCTCGGCGGAACGGGCAGATGATGCAAGACTTGATGCAGGAAACTGCACGGACCCGGGGGCGGCCATGAGTTTGCAGAGCTTGGGTCTGACGGGCGACCAGGAGCGCGTCTACCGCTACGTGCTGCGTACCCGGCCGGGCGATCCCGACACCGCGGGCGCGGACCTGGGCCTGCCCGATGTGCGGGCGGTCCTCGGCGAGTTGCGGGCCCTGGGGCTGCTCGACGCGACGCTGACCCCGCTGCCGCCCGCGGCCGCCGTCGACCTGCTCGTCCGCCGCCGCGTGGAGCGCACCTCCCGCGAACTGGCCCGGCTCGACGCCGCGTTCGACGTGGTGTGGGAGCTCGCCGAGGAGGCCCGCCACGGTCGCCGCGTCGAGCTCGTCGAGCGCATCAGGGACACCGCGCAGGTCACCCACCGGATCCGCACGATGCCGGGACGCGTCGAGACGCTGAACGCCAAACCGCTGCCCCGCAGCGGGGTTCCGCTCCGCGACGAAACGGCCCTCCGGTTCCGGCGGGCGCTCGCCGACGGGATGGCCTGCCGCACCCTCGTCGGCACGGCGGCTCTCGACCGGCCCGAGCAGATGGCCTACGCCCGGCACTGGCACGACCTGGGCGACGTCCACCGCGTGACGCCCGAACCGTTCCGCCGGCTGCTCATCGTCGACCGGCGGGTCGCCTTCGTCCGCCTCGACCCCGCCCGGCCGGAGTCGGACACCCTGCAGATCGGCCAACCCGGGATCGTCGCCGCGCTAGTCGACCTGTTCGAAGGGCTCTGGACCCGCGCCACCGACCTCGACCACCTCGACCTCACCACCGTCGAGGCCCAGGTCCTGCGCACCCTGAGCGAGCACAGCAAGGACGAGAACGCGGCCCGCGAGCTGAACATCTCCCTGCGCAAGTACCGCACCCACGTCGCCGGCCTGATGACCCGCCTCGGCGCCACCACCCGCTTCCAGGCCGCCCTGCGCGCCAAGGAGCGCGGCTGGCTGTGAACCCGGGGCGGGCCCGGAGCCGGGCCCGGGGCGGGCGTCGACGCGCCTGCGCCGCCAGGGCGGTCCCCCTGGATAGCGTGACCGGCGAGAACCACGGAAAGCCACCAGGAGGACACGCAATGTCAGATCCGGCGAAGCGCCGCATCTTCTCCATGCTGGACACGGACGGCGACGGCGTCATCTCGCGGGCGGAGTACGTCGCCCGGGTCGACCGGGCGGCCGCGGCCGTGGGGCGCGACGCCCGGGACCCGCTCGTCGTCGCGGCCCGGACCGCCCACGAGGAGGTCTGGCGCCAGATGGACGCCGACCACGATTCCCGCGTCACCTTCGAGGAGTACCGCTCCTGGGCGGGACACGACGCGTTCGAGGCGACCTGCCGGCCCGCCCTCGGCTCGCTGTTCGACCTCGCCGACGCCGACGCCGACGGCCGCCTCACCCGCGAGGAGTTCAGTCGGCTGCGCACCGCGACCGGGAACGCGGAGGGCGACGTCGACGCGGCCTTCGACGCCCTCGACCCCGACGGCGGCGGCACCGTCGACCGCGACACCTACCTGGCGGCCATCCGGGACTTCCTCACCACCGGCACCTCCTCGATGGCGAGCGTGTACGGCGACGGCCGACCCGCGCCGGCGCCGGTCCCGTCCCCCTGATCCACCGGCCCCGGGGCCGGTGGTCCGGCCGGAACGAGGCGAACCGGCCGCCGCCCCCGTCACGGCGACGG
>NZ_JBHWUI010000325.1:0-1940 GCF_042737525.1 Kitasatospora sp. NPDC059973
GGCCCCGGGGCGTGCTCCCCGGGGCCCGGCCCGCCCGGCCGTTCACCGCTGGAAGGCGACGTTCTCCCAGACGATGTCGGACAGGCCCTGCGCACCGATGTTGGCCAGGTCGGCGCGGGCGCCGTACAGCTGCGGGCGCTGGTAGAGCGGCAGCACCCCGGCCACCTTCCACAGCTCGCCGTCGGCCTGGTTGATGGCCTCGAAGGCGGTGGCCGCGTCGGTCGCGGCGGCGGCCCGGTCGAGGGCGGCGTCGGCGGTGGCGCTGCCGGCCAGGGAGTGGTTCGTGCCGCCGTTCTGGACGAAGTTGGCCCGGTTGCCGCTGGCGGGGAAGGGCGTCCCGAGCAGCGAGTAGGCGGCGATGTCGAAGTCGTGGCGGTTGACGTACTTGTCGAAGTACTCGTTGGCGGCGGCGGTCACCGTGGTGACCTTGACGCCGACGTCCTTGAGCATCCGGGTGGTCACGGCGGCCTCGTTCTGGGCCTGGGTGACCCCGGCCGGGATCACCATCCGCAGGTTCAGCTCCCGGCCGTCCTTCTTGCGGACGTCGCCGTCGAGCTTCCAGCCCGCCGCGTCCAGCTTGCGGACGGCGTCGGCCGGGTCGAACCGGCTCAGGCCGAGCGAGTTGTCCCGGTAGGCGTTCTGGTTGGCCACCAGCAGGTGGTTGTTGAGGGTGACGGTGGGCCAGTCCAGGCCGCTGAGGTCGGAGCGGGTGATGGCGTCCCGGTTGATCGCCTGGAACAGGGCCTGCCGGACGGCCGGGTCGGTCAGCAGGGGGCTGCGGCTGTTCAGCGTGAACTGGCGGAAGTCGGGCCCGCCGGCGCGGCGCACGGCGGCGCCCTTGGTGCTCCTGATGAGCTGGTAGCCGGCCACGTCGGGGCCGTTGTTGAAGAAGTCGATCTCACCCTTGGCGAAGGCGGCGGCCATCGTGTTGGGCACCATGGCACGGAAGACGATCCGGTCCAGCAGCGGCTTCTCGCCCCACCACCCGGGGTCCGCGACCAGGGTGACCGTCTGCGCGGCCCGGTCCAGCTTCTCCACCTTGAACGGGCCCGCGGTGACCGGTATCGCGTCCAGGTAGGCGGAGTTGAACAGGTCCGCGGTGGCGATCCGGCTCGCGGGCAGCAGCGGGGCGTTGGCGGCGCCGTTGAACATCGACTGCCACTCGGAGAACGGCTTGTCGAAGGTCATCACGGCCTGGAAGTCGTCCCGGCCCCGCTCGACCGACGAGACCAGCTCGAAACCGGTGCTGCTGGAGGCCTTGAAGGCGGGGTCCTTCCCGTTCAGGGCGTGCCAGTTGGCCGCGATGTCGCGCCAGGTGAGCGGGGTGCCGTCGGACCACCTCGCCTTCGGGTTGAGCGTCCAGGTGACGACCTGGTGGCCGTCCCGGAGCTCGGACCGGGCGTCCTGGAGGTAGGCCGGGTTGATGCTCTGGGTGCCGGCCGCGTCGGAGCGGAAGAAGGTCGGCAGCAGCGGCTTGGTGACGGTGACCGTGGAGGACTCGCTGCCGTCGGTGTGGATCGGCGACCACTGGGTGGAGTACTGCGCGACCGCGACCCGCAGGGTGCCGCCCGGGCGGAGCTCGGCACGGTCGTGCGGATTGATGTCGACCGCGGTGAGCTTGGGCGATTCGAGCGGGGTCGGGGCGGCCTGGGCGCCGCCGGTGCCGGAGCCGCAGGCGCAGAGGGTCAGCGAGAGCGAGACGGCGGTGAGGCCGCCGAGCAGGGCCGTGCGGTGCGAGGTGAGGCGGCCCATGATGCTGCTCCCGGTGCGGATGTGAAGGACGTGACGGAGGGTACGGCGTCACATCTTGATGACCGGGGTGGTGAGTTGTCGAGGGGCGGGGCCGGGCGCGGGCACCCCCCCCCCGGGGTACTGACCAACCCAGCGGGCCCCCGGCCGCGGGGCGGGCCCCGCGGGGGGGGGGAAAGCCCAAGCCTCGG
>NZ_JBHWUI010000325.1:1950-3804 GCF_042737525.1 Kitasatospora sp. NPDC059973
GCCGCCTCCGGTTGGGTAGTTTCCGGCCTCGTGCGTGTCTCGGCTCAAATATCTTGCCCCGGGGGGGGGTGTGGGGGGGGGGGGGGCCCCCGCCCCCGCCCCCGCCCCTCGGTCGTTCGTCCACTCGCCGTGCGCCCGGTGCCGGTGGGCCGGCCCGGGCGGTGGGAGACTCCGCTCAGGCGACGGTGAACTTGACCGTGCGCTCCTTGTCGCCGGTCTTGTCCAGCACCGAGGTGATGGCGTCGGCGACGTCCTGCGGAGTGATCGCGGCGGTCTGGCCGTTCTTCTTGATCTTCAGCTTGTCGAACACCGTGCCCAACTGGCCGGCGAGCGCGTCCAGGTCCCACTTGGGCACGATCTTGCCGGCCGCGTCGGGCACCAGGGTGAGCGTCTTGGGGGCGGTCTTCGGGCCGAAGTCCCAGGTCTTGGTGCCGGCCGTGATGTGGATCTTCCCGTTGACCGCGGACTTGCCGAGGCTGTCCGCGGCGGCCTGCAGGGCCTGCGGGGAGACCTTGGGCTGGGCGGCCGTCACGGTGAGGGCGACCGGCTGCTCGGCCTTGCCGGTGGCGCGGTCGCGGTAGGCCTGCTCGACCTGGTCCACGGCGGACGCGGCGTCGACCGCCTGGCCGGCCTTGCCGGGCACCACGACCGGCTCGCCGGCGTCGCCGAACCTGACGTAGCCCTCCTGGAGGCCCTGCCCGGACCCGGCGGCCAGCCCCTCCAGGGCGGCCTTGAGCTTGGCCCGGTCCACCTTGACCTCCGGCGGCACGGCCTTCTCGTCGCCCTTCAGCGAGGTGATCACGTCGACCGGGCTGTAGGAGTGCTGGGTGAGCCGGTCCACGGTGGCCGTGGTGTCGAAGCTCAGCCCGGCGACGGTCGGGTCGAGGTCCATCGCCTGGTCGCCGATCTTCAGCTTGACCGGCTGCTGGCCGGCCTTGCCGACCGTCTCGTCGAGCTGGTGGATCGCCTGGTCGCGGTTGCTGCCGCCGATGTCCGTGCCGAGCACCACGGTGCCCTTGGGGATGTCGGACTGGTTCAGCATCAGGCCGGTGCCGTACGCGGCGGCGCCGAGGAAGAGCACGCCCGCGACGCCGTAGACGCCGAGCTTGACGAGCTTCTTGCCGCGGCTCGGCCGGGCCTTGCCGGTGGCCGCCCTGGGGGCCTGCGGCGCGGCGGGCGCGGGCGGCTTCGGGGTGGGAGCGGTACCGGCCTCGGCCTCCGGGCCACCGGGGTAGGGCCGGCCGGGGGCGGCGCTGCCGGGGCCGCCCGGCCGACCGGCCTGCGGGTCGGGCGGGGCCGTCGGCTGGGCGCCGGAGACGCCGGGAACGCCGGGGAAGAGGCCGCCGGGGGCGGCGGTGCCGTACGGCTCCGCGCCGGCCTGGGGGCGCTGGGCGGCGAACGGATCGGCGCCGGCCGGGGCCGAGGCGAACAGGCCGTTCTGCGGGGAGCCGTTCGGCGGGAGGCCGTGCTGGGCCGTGCCGCCGGGCAGGCCGGATATGGCGGCGGGCGGGAGGGTCTCCTCGCGGATCGGCGCGAAGCCGTCCACCGAGGTGTCCTCCGGGTTCGCCGCGTCGGCCGGGCCGGCCATCGGGCGGCCCTGGCCCTGGCCCTGCGGAGCGCGGCGGGCCGCGAACGGGTCCGCGCCGGGGCCCGGGCCGAAGGGGTCGGCGCCGGGGCCGGTGCCGAACGGGTCCGCCGGGGCGTCCTCGTAGACGCCGGCCTCGTCCGCAGGGGCGTCCGGGCCGGCGCCGGTGCCGAACGGCGAGGCGGGTGCGCCGGTCGGGCGCGGGGCGGCGGCCTGCGCCGGTACCGCCCGGCCGTTCGGGCGGGCCGTGTCCGGGCCCGCGGCCCGGG
>NZ_JBHWUI010000326.1:0-3761 GCF_042737525.1 Kitasatospora sp. NPDC059973
TTCACAAACCCAAAAATTTCCGGCGGCTGCTTATTTTTTTTATAAGACACCGCCCGGTGGCCCGCCACCTTACCGAGGGGTTTTTGTTAGGGCCCGCTCGCAAAGTGCGAGCGGCCCTTCACTTTCCGTAGGACCTTTGCACGTGTGACGGGCGCCGCTGCACAGAAACTCCCTCCGCGCCCGTTCCGCTCCCGGACCCGACCGGAGCGGGCACAGGATGTCGGGTGGGGGAGGGTGGGGGGTTCCTACGGTGGTGGGCAGTGAGAGGGAAGGACGGGGTCGGGGTGCTGGAGCAGGTCAACCGGGCCATGGAGTACGTCGAGGAGCACCTGGACGGGGTGATCGACGTGGGTGAGCTGGCGCGGATCGCGCGGACGTCGGAGTACCACTTCCGGCGGATGTTCTCCGCGCTGGCCGGGATGCCGTTGTCGGAGTACGTGCGGCGCCGGCGGCTGACCGTGGCCGGGGCCGAGGTGCTGGCCGGTGAGCGGACGCTGCTCGATGTGGCGGTCCGGTACGGCTACACCTCGGGGGAGGCGTTCGCCCGGGCGTTCCGGGCGATGCACGGTGTCGGACCGGGTGAGGCCCGGCGCGGCGGCGTGGTGCTGCGGTCCCAGCCCCGGATGTCCTTCCGACTCGTCGTCGAAGGGAGCAGCAGTATGGAATACCGCATCGTGGAGAAGCCCGGGTTCCGGGTGGTCGGTCGGCGGGCCCGGGTCCCGCTCGTCCACGAGGGGGTGAATCCGGCCATCGCGGCGTTCATCCGGGGGATCGCACCGGAGGTGGTCGACCGGATCGCCGCGCTCTCGGACCAGGACCCGGACGGCGTCGTCTCGGTCACCGAGTTCTTCTCGGACAGCCGGGAGGAGGGCGTCGAACTCGACTACTACCACGCGGTGGTGGCGGGTGCGGACGTCGTCGTGCCGGAGGATCTGGACGTGCGGGAGGTGCCGGCCGGGACCTGGGCCGTCTTCTCCGTCACCGGGGCGTTCCCGCAGGCGCTCCAGGAGATGTGGCGGGATGTCTACACCCAGTGGTTCCCGTCCAACCCCTACGAGACCCGGCCGGGGCCGGAGATCCTGCGCACCCGCTTCCTGTCCGACGGCGTCGCCGAGGCGCAGCTGTGGACCGGCGTCGAGCGGGTCGCCCGGTGAGCCCTGCCGCATGGTGAACTGGGCTGGGCCGATGGGACGTTGACGGTCCCGTCGGCCCGGCCGCCTGTTAGGGTCCGCGCATGACGAAGCGTGTGCCCTTCCAGGGGGCCGAGAAGGAGAGTCTGTTCGTTGCGCTCGACCGGCACCGCGACGCGGTGCTGTGGAAGCTGGAGGGGCTGGACGACGAGCAGCTGCGCCGGCCGATGACGGCGTCCGGGACGACGCTGCTGGGGCTGGTCAAGCACCTCGGCGGGGTCGAACTCGGCTGGTTCTGCCGGACGTTCGGCCGGGACACCGGCCCGCTGCCGTTCGACCTCGCCGAGGACGAGCAGTCCGACCTGCGGGTGCGCCCGGACGAGTCCACCGCCGATCTGCTGACCTTCTACGCCCGCGCCCGGGCCAGTGCCGACCAGGTCATCGAGGAGTTCGAGCTCGACGACCTGGGCCGGGCCTGGTTCGGCGACCAGGTGTCGCTGCGCTGGGTGCTGATCCACATGGCGACCGAGACCGCCCGGCACGCGGGCCACATGGACATCCTGCGCGAGCTGATCGACGGGCGGACGGGCGACCACAACCGGGGCTGACGGCCCGGGAGCGGGAGCGCCGGCCCCGGGTCAGCCCAGGAAGCGGCCGTCCCGGGCCACCACCCGCCCGGCCGCGTGGTGGCGGTGGTGCACCGCCCGGCGGCCGGTCCCGGCACCGCTCGATCGGCGCGCGCACCGGCTCCCGCGGGCGCCCCGCACGCCCGTTCGGCGCAGCAGCGGCGGACCGGGGCCGGGGCGGGCCGCATGCTGGGGCGGGGGAGGGGGCCAGCGGAGGAGTGGATCGAGGATGGTCAAGGCGTTCGGGTTCGTCGACTACGGCGGGCCGGAGACTCAGGAATTCCTGGACCGGCCGGTGCTGGAGCCCGGCCCGGGCCAGCTGGCGGTCGGCGTCCGGGCGGCCGGGGTGAACCCGGTGGACTGGAAGATCCGCCGGGGACTCTTCGGGCGGGACCGCGAGCTGCCCGCCGTGCTGGGCCAGGAGGCGGCGGGCGTGGTCGAGCGGATCGGCCCGGATGTCACGGGGTTCACCCCCGGGGACGAGGTGTTCGGGATCGCGGCGGCGGGCGCCTTCGCGGAGCAGACCCTGCTGCTCGCGGCGATGAGCGCGGTCAAGCCCGCCGCGCTCGGGTTCGCCGAGGCGGCGACCCTCCCGGTGGCGGCCGCGACGGCCGACGACGGGCTCCGGGACGTCGGCGTGGGAGCCGGGCAGACGCTGCTGATCCTCGGCGTCGCGGGCGGCGTGGGCAGCGTGGCCGCGCAGCTCGCCCGCAGCCGGGGCATCCGGGTCGTCGGCACGGCGAGCGACGCCAACCGCGGCTACGTGGAGTCGCTGGGCGCGGTGCAGGTGCGGTACGGCGAGGGCGTGGCGGAGCGGATCGCGGCGGCCGCCCCGGACGGTGTGGACGGCATCCTCGACCTGGTCGGCGGGGCCGACCTGCGGGCCGCGGCCGAGACGCTGGCCGAGCGCTCGAAGCTGGTCTCCACCGTCGACCCGGGCACCGTCGCGGAGCTCGGGGGGCGTTTCGTCACCCGCGCCACCACCCCGGCGAGCCTCGCCGCCCTCGCGGCGCTGGCGGCGACCGGCGAGCTCGACGTGCACCTCACCGGCCGGCAGCCGATGGCCCACGCGGCCGAGGCACTGGCGCTGGTGGAGTCCGGGCACGCGCGCGGCAAACTGATCCTCGACATCGGCTGGGAGCAGGCGGGATGAAGCAGCGGACGGTGACGGTCGGCGGGCCCTGCTGGGTGGAGCACGGCAGCTCCGACCCGGAGGGCGCCCAGCGGTTCTACGGCGAGCTGTTCGGCTGGCGGGCCGCCGACCTCGACGCACCGCCGGAGGCCGGCGACTACACCTTCATGAAGCTGGACGGCAGGATCGCCGCCGCCGTCGCCCCGCTCTACGGGGAGGGGCAGCCGACGGCCTGGACGGTCTCCTTCGCGGTCGACGACGCGGACGCGTCCGCCGCCCGGATCACCGGGGCCGGCGGGAGCGTCGTCATCGGACCGACGGAGGCGCTCGGTCTCGGCCGGTTCGTGATCGCCGCCGACCCGTCCGGCGCGGTGTTCGGGCTCTGGCAGGGCCACGCGCTGGCGGGCCTGGAGATGCTCAACGACCCGGGCGCGCTCGGCTGGGTGGAACTGCTCACCCGGGACCCGGACGGCGCCCGGTCGTTCTACCCGGCGGTGTTCGGCTGGACGGTCCGCCCGTCCGAGGTCTACCCCCAGTGGGGCCTGGCCGGCGCCGACTTCGGCGGCATGCTGACGATGGACGAGCGGTTCCCGCCGCAGGTGCCGCCGCACTGGCTGCCCTACTTCGCGGTCGCGGACGTGGACGTCACCGCCTTCCGGGCCGGGAACCTGGGCGCCGACGTGCTGCTGCCGCCCACCTCGATGCCGGACGGGCCCCGGGTCGCCGTGCTGCGCGACCCGCAGGGCGCGGCCTTCGCGGTGCACCTGGCGGGCGCGGAGGGCTGAACCCGCCCGCCCGGCCGGCCTTCCGCGCCGGCCGGGCGTGGAACGAGGCCCCGCCCCGCTACCGCCCCGCGCCGCCCCCGCCCCGCCC
>NZ_JBHWUI010000327.1:0-3710 GCF_042737525.1 Kitasatospora sp. NPDC059973
GCCCGGCTCCCCCCTCGGGAGCCGGGCCGGTGCCGCCGGGTCGGGGCGGTCGGGACACTCAGGCGACGAGCTTGATCACCGCCTCGGCCGCGGCCTTGCCCGCCGCGGAGACGATCGCCTTCACCAGGTCGCCCAGGGCTCCCGTGACGCCGGCCGCGAGGGTGTCGGTGCCGTCCAGGGTGGCCTTGAAGGTGCCGTTGAGGATGCCGTCCCACTTGGCGGTGATCTGCGGGTTGTTGCCGACGAAGGTGAAGTCGTCGTTGCGGTCCGGGGTGCCGAACGGCAGTCCGGCGACGGTCCCCTCGGTGTGGCCGGAGCGCTGGAAGGTGAACACCGTGCCGTCCGGCGTCATGACGGCGGCCGAGATGGTGTAGTCGATGTTGTCGAAGCCGCTGTCGTGGGCGTGCGTGGTGAACGAGTAGAACCCGTCCTGCCGCATCACGACGTGCGCCGAGCCTCCGACGGCGATGTCGGTCGTGACGTCCTGGTCGAAGTTCTTGCTCGACGTGTCGTACCAGAAGTGGTCCCGGACGGAGGCGTCGCCGCCGACGAACCAGAGCTCCATGCTCCCGGGGATCCGCGAGACGGCCGCGACCCCACTGGTGATCGAGGCGCTGCCGGGGCCCGACAACTCGAAGCCCTGCCAGGTGGCGCCCTCGTACCAGTACCGGTCCTGCACCGACCCGTTGGCGCCGACGAACCACACCTCCATGCTCCCGGGGATCCGCGAGACCGCCGCGATGCCGGTGTGGGTGGAGGCGCTGCCGGCCGGGGCCAGCTCGAAGCCCTGCCAGGCGGCGCCCTCGTACCAGTACCGGTCCTGCACCGACCCGTTGGGCCCGACGAACCACACCTCCATGCTCCCGGGGATCCGGGAGACGGCCGCGACGCCGCCGGTACTGGCCGCGCTGCCGGGGCCCGAGAGTTCGAAGCCCTGCCAGGCGGCGCCCTCGTACCAGTAGCGGTCCTGGACGGAGCCGTTGGCGCCGACGAAGAAGACCTCCATGCTGCCCGGGATCCGCGACACCGCCGCGATTCCCCCGACGGTCGAGGCCGTGCCGGGGCCCGACAGCTCGAAGCCCTGCCAGGCGGCGCCCTCGTACCAGTACCGGTCCTGGACGGAGCCGTTGGCGCCGACGAAGAAGACCTCCATGCTGCCCGGGATCCGCGACACCGCCGCGATCCCGCCGGTGGGGGCGGCGCTGCCGGGGCCCGACAGCTCGAAGCCCTGCCAGGCGGCGCCCTCGTACCAGTACCGGTCCTGCACCGACCCGTTGGCGCCGACGAAGAAGACCTCCATGCTGCCCGGGATCCGCGACACCGCCGCGATGCCGCCGTTGACGGAGGCGCTGCCGGCCGGCGCCAGCTCGTAGCGCCGCCACGGCGACCCGTCGTACCAGTACGCGCCCTGGACCGAGCCGTCCTGGGCGACCCACCAGAGCTCCATGCTCCCGGGGATCCGGGAGACCGCGGCGACCCTGCTCGACACCGACGCGCTGCCGGCCGAGGAGAGCGTGAATTGGTTCCAACTCATCTGGGACCTCCCGTAGTTCGCTGGAGAAGCGACGGACCGGAAGGCTCCCGGCCCGCTCCGTGCGGGGCGCTCTCCGGTCTCCCGGGCCGAGCGCCCCACCGCGTGCTCCCACGGTAGGAATCCGCCGGGGCGAGGGCATGAGGCCGTGGTCCTGCCTGTGTCCCGGGACCAGTGCACCACCCGGGCCCGCACCGCCCTGGGACACCGGCCCGGGCCCACCAGGGAGGCCGGTTCGCGGTCCTGACGGTCAGTGGTAGTAGGCCGCGACCACCGCCCGCACCTCGTCGTACAGGGCCGGGCCCTCCTGCGGGACGGGCGGCCGGCCGCTGCCCGGCCGGATGCCCAGGAGCTGATCGTTCGACAGGGCGAACACGACCCGCCGCAGCCCCGCCTGCTGGACGGCCGCCTCGCACATGGAGCACGGCTGGCAGCTGGTGTACAGCGTGGTCGCCGCCGCCGTGGCCGCGTCCAACTCCCGTGCGGCCCAGCGCGCCAGCTTCAGTTCGGGGTGCGCGGTGATGTCCCGCTCGGTGCGGGTCGTGTTCCGCTCCTCGGCGAGCACCGCGCCGTCCGGGCCGGCCAGCAGCGATCCGAACGGCGGGTTGCCGCTCGCGCGGGCCTCGGCCGCGAGCGCGATCGCCCGCCGGAGGAGGGTGTGGTCGTCGGGGACGGTCATGACTGCTCCGTAGGGGTGAGAGGGGGCCGGATGTGCGCGGCCACGGCGGCGAGTGCCTGCCAGGCCGCCTGCGGACGGCGGGTCTCGCGCGGGTCGCCGTGGTAGGGGTCGAGGACGACGGTGTCGGCGCCCAGCAGCCGGAGCCGGTCGAGGTCGGCCATGACCTGCTCGATCGTGCCCTCGCCGGCGAGCCGCTCCGGTCCGGTGACCGGCTCCGCGGTGAGCCGGAGCGCGATCCGGGGGGCGAAGGCGGGGACGGGGCGCCGCTGTTCGGCGGCGAGCTCCCCCAGCCGGGCCACGGATCCGCGCAGCATCGGCAGGGTGCAGCGCAGCGGGTGCCAGGCGTCCGCGAACCGCACCGCCCGACGCAGGCCCGCCTCGCTGTTGCCGCCGACCCAGAGCGGAATGCGCGCGGTCCCGTAGGAGGCGGTGTCCGCCCAGGCCGCCCTGAGCCCTTCCAGGTGGGCGTCGGTCAGCCGCCCCCGCCGCTCGAACGGGACCCCGAGGGCGGCGAACTCCTGCCGGGCCCAGCCCACCCCCACGCCGAGGACCAGTCGGCCGCCGCTCAGCTCGTTCAGGTTGGCCGCCATCCGGGCGACGAGCAGCGGGTGCCGGTACGGGGCGATGAGGACGGTCGTGCCGAGCCGGACCCGGCCGGTGACACCGGCCAGCCAGGACAGCGTGGTGAACGGCTCGTAGAAGGGGGCGGGGTAGCGCTCGGCGACATCGGGCGTGATGGCCACGTGGTCCGAGACCATCAGCAGGTCGAAGCCCAGGTCTTCCACCGTCCGGGCCCAGTCGCGCAGGACTCCCGGGTCGGTGCCCGGGCCGAAGTTGGGGACGTTGATTCCGATCTTCACACCGCACAGGCTAGCCAGGCCGGACCGGCCGTCAGAAGGGATTCCTGCCTGTTCGGGAGGGCTCCAGCCGTGGATTCACCGGTAATCTGAGCGGATGACCGAGACTCTCGACGCGACGGACTGGGCCATCCTGACCGAGCTCCAGCAGGACGGCCGGCTGCCCTTCACGGAGCTGGCCCGCCGGGTGAACCTGAGCGCGTCGGCGACGACGGAACGGGTCCGGCGGCTGGAGACGGCCGGGGTGATCACCGGCTACCGCGCCGAGGTGGACCTGGAGCGGACGGGGCATCCGGTGCTGGCGGTCGTCCGGCTGAAGTACCCGGGGCCGGGGACGCGGCACGAGCCGCTGCGCCGGCTGGTCGGCGAGCGTCCGGAGATCCTGGAGTGCCTGCGCACCACCGGGGACGACTGCTACGTCCTGAAGGTGGCGACCACGTCGATGGGCCATCTGGAGGAGGTCGTGGACGCGCTGGCCCAGCTGGGGAGCACGACCACCAACCTCGTCCTGAGCCGGACGCTGCCGTTCCGCGGCCCGCGCGTACCGCGCGCGGACGGCGGGCCGCTCTGAGTGGTCACGGCCGCGGGGGCACGGTGGACGGCGCCGAGCGCCGTCCACCGTGCCCGCGGGGCTCGGGGGGCA
>NZ_JBHWUI010000328.1:0-3663 GCF_042737525.1 Kitasatospora sp. NPDC059973
GGCTCTGGCTCCGCCGACGGCTCCGGTGCGGCCGGCGCGGCGGCGCCGAACGGGCGCCAGCGGGGGGTGAGTTCGCTCAGGTGCCGGCGGGCGGGGCGGGGGTGCTCGCGCGGGTCGCGGGCGGCCGCCAGGGCGGCGGGGTCGGCCGCCCCTTCGGCGGTCCGGGGGATGCCGTCGACCAGGCGGATCTCCGCGTCGGGGGCGTCCTCCAGCAGGTGGGCGGCGGCCCAGCGGCGCAGTCCGGCGTGGTCCCGGTCGTCGGCCGGCACCAGGTAGACGATCGGCCCGGCGCCGCCCGGGGAACCGCCGGCGACGAGGGCGCAGTCGGCCAGGCCGGTGTGGCGCAGCAGCCGGCCCTCCACCACGTCGGCTCTGGGGCGGTCGGGGCCGGGGACGCTCATGCGGGTCGTACCTTCCTGGGCTCTGCGACAAGGGCGGGCGGGGCGCGGTACGGCGGGGTGACGGCGGGCGGCGGCCGGGGCGGCCGGTACGGCGGTCGGGCGGGTACGGCGGGCGGTCGGCCGGGGCTCGGCCGCCCGGTGGGGGAGGGCCGGTACGCGGCTAGTGGTCGGCGGGGACGGGCCGCGCGGCGGGCGCGCGCCGCCGACGGGCGCCGACCCCCACCATCAGCAGGAACCCGGCGGCCAGCGCGATCGGCACGGCGTGCGAGAAGCCGACCACCGTGAGCGGGCTGAACCGCTCCATCAGCCCGGCGCTGAGCAGCATCCCGATGCCCATGCCGAGGCTCTCGGCGCTCGCCACCAGCCCGAACGCCTGGCCGCGCCGGTCGTCGTCGACGGCCTGGATCCGGGTGGTGTAGGAGATCTCGGTGAAGCCGTCGGCGAGCCCGGCGCCGAGCGCGACGACGAGGAAGAGCGGGGTCGGCAGCCCGGTGAAGGCGAGGATGAAGCAGGTGGACATCAGCGCGGTGCCGACCGCGAAGGCCCGCTCGCCCGGCTCCCGGCCGCGTTTGACGAGCAGTCGGGAGACCAGCTGGTGGGCGCCCAGGCTGCCGACCGCCCAGGTGGCCCAGAACAGGCCCAGCACGGCGGCCGGGTTCTCCGGGGACGTCCGGGTCGCGAACACCGGCAGGCCGATGTTGTGCGCGGCCGAGCCGAAGGCGTCGACCAGCCGGATGGCGACCATCGCGCCGATCACCGGCAGGGTGCGCAGCAGCACCAGCCCGGCGAACCGCCCGCCCGGCTCGGCCGCCGGGCGCGCCGTCGCTCCGTCGCGCTCGGCCCGGGTGCGCAGCGGCAGCCGCAGCACGACCGTGCCGAACACGACGAAGCTGGCGGCGTCGGTGAGCAGCGCGGCCTGGAACCCGGCCCAGGCCACCAGCACGCCGGCCGAGGCGAAGCCGAGCACCATCGCCGTCGAACGCCCGGTCACCAGCACCCCGTTGGCGCGGGCCCGGTGCTCCGGGCCGACCATCTCGGGCACGCTGCTGCGCAGCGCGACGGCGCTGAGCGTGCCGGCCGCGCCGAAGAGCAGGGCCAGCGGGTAGAGCACCGGGATCCGCAGGTGGTCGGGGACGATCGCGAGCGCCACCAGGCCGGTGGCCTGGGTGAAGGCGCAGCCGACCATCAGCAGCCGGCGGTCGAGGCGGGCGACGACGCGGCCGGCGAGCACGCCGGCGCCGAAGCCGCCGAGCAGACGCAGCGTCAGGTACCCGGCGGTGCCGAGGGCGTTGCCCGCGGCCTCGTAGGCGAAGAGGCTGAGCGCGACCATGTTGAGCTGGCTGCCGTAGCTGGAGACGGCGTCTCCGACGGCGAGCCGGTAGAACGGCCTGGGCAGGGCGCTCGTGGCGGTACCCCGGCTCGGAACGGTGTGATCCCCCACGACGGCTCCATTGCCATGTGACATTTCATCTGGATCCTAGGGTGGAGCCGTCAGCGGGATCAAGGGGTTCGACCGCTCACGGCGCTAAGACCATACGACGGTACGCCGTCAATTCGGACCGGAACATTCACTTCCGGCCACCCGGCGCCCGAGCATGGCCGACCGAGGCGCCCTGGCGACGGCCGGCCGCTGTCGCCGGGCGGTTCGCGGGCGTACGGTAGCCACACGGTGGTGCGCAGTGCGGTCGCGCGCCCGTCGGGGCGCGGGACGGCGGCGCCACCGCCCCGCGATGGCACGCCCCGCCGGAGGCCGCGATGGCTGATCCCCTGGCCGACCGCATGGCCTTCTTCACCACGCCCCGGCACCCCCGTGAGCGCCGGGACCCGCAGGAGCGGCTGGGGGACTGGCGCGAGGTCTACCGGGAGGGTGCGACGCTGCCGGTCGCTGGTGACCAGGCCACCCGCTGCATGGACTGCGGTCTGCCCTTCTGCCACCACGCCTGCCCGCTCGGCAACCTCGTCCCCGACTGGAACACCCTGGTCGCCCACGACGACTGGCGCGCGGCCGCCGCGCGTCTGCTGGCCACCAACAACTTCCCCGAGTTCACCGGCCGGCTCTGCCCCGCCCCGTGCGAGAGCGCCTGCGTACTGGCGATCGACGCGGAGGCCGTGACGATCAAGAACATCGAGCTGGCGATCGCCGACCGGGCGCTGGAGAGCGGCTACGACCTGCCGCAGCCGCCCGAGCGGCTGACCGGCCTGCGGGTGGCCGTGGTCGGGTCGGGCCCCGCCGGGCTGGCCGCCGCCCAACAGCTGACCCGGGCCGGCCACACCACGACCGTCTACGAACGCGCCGACCGGATCGGCGGCCTGCTGCGCTACGGCATCCCGGCGTTCCGGCTGGAGAAGCACCGGCTGGACCGGCGGATCGACCAGATGCGGGCCGAGGGCACGGTCTTCCGCACCGGCGTCGCCGTCGGCCACGACCTGCCCGCCGACGAACTGCGCGCCCGCAGCGACGCCCTGGTGGTCGCGGTCGGCGCGACCCGCTGCCGCGACCTCCCGGTTCCCGGCCGCGAGCTGGCCGGCGTGCACCAGGCCATCAGCTACCTGACCCTCGCCAACCGGGTCGACGAGGGCGACTACCCCGTCTCGCCGGTCTCCGCCGAGGGCCGCCACGTGGTGATCGTCGGCGGCGGCGACACCGCCGCCGACTGCCTGGGCACCGCGCTGCGCCAGCGGGCCGCGACGGTCACCCAGTTCGACATCAACCCCCGCCCGCCCGGCCGCCGGGCCACCGGCCAGCCCTGGCCCGTGCACCCCAAGGTCTACCGGGTGACCACCTCGCACGAGGAGGCCGGCGGCCCGGCGGCCGAGCCCCGGGTGTTCGCGGCGGCCACGGTGGGGTTCGAGGCGGGCCCGGACGGCCGGCTGGCGGCCGTCCGCTTCGCCGAGGCGCGGCGGGGCGACCGCAGCCCCCGGCCCGGGACCGAACGCACCCTCCCGGCGGACCTCGCCCTGCTGGCCCTCGGCTTCGCCGGCCCGGGCTTCCCCGGCGCCGGCTTCTCCGGGCCCGGCCGGGACGGCGGGCTGGTCGGCCAACTCGGCCTCGCCGTCGGCCCGCGGGGCACCCTCGTCCGCGACGAGGAGTTCGCCGGCGGGGCGGACGGCGTGTTCGTCGCGGGCGACGCCGGGCGCGGCCAGTCGCTGATCGTCTGGGCGATCGCCGAGGGCCGGGCGGTGGCGGCCGCCGTCGACCGCCACCTGCGCGGGCGCACCGAACTGCCCGCACCGGTCTCGCCGTCCGACGGCCCGCTCACCG
>NZ_JBHWUI010000329.1:0-3613 GCF_042737525.1 Kitasatospora sp. NPDC059973
CGGGCGCGCCCCCGCCCGGGGAGAAGCTGCGCGGGATCGGCCACGCACCCGGCGCGGGCGCTGCCGGCGCGGCGGCCTCCTGCGCCGGGGCCGCGGGCGCTGCCGGCGCCTGCACCGGGACGGCCTCCGCCTGGGGAGCCTGCACAGCGGGAGCCTGCAGGGCAGGCGCGTGCATCACAGGGGTCTGCATCGGGGGCTGCAGGGCGGGAGCCTGCATGGCGGGAGTTTGCAGGGCGGGAGCCTGCATGGCGGGAGTTTGCATGGCGGGAGCCTGCATCGGGGCCGCGAAGCCCCCGGTGGCCGCCCGGCGCTCCAGCTTGTCCAGCCGAGCCTGCAACGACAGCTCGTCGCTGTACGCGCCCGGCAGCATCACCCGGGCGCAGATCAGCTCCAGCTGCAACCGGGGCGCCGCGTTCCCGCGCATCTCGGTCAGCCCGGTGTTGACGATGTCCGCGGCCCGGCTGAGCTCTGCCGCGCCGAACGCGTCCGCCTGTGCCTGCATCACCGCGACCCGGTCCGCCGGGGCGTCGATCAGCCCCTTCTCCCCGGCGTCCGGCACCGTGGCCAGGATCACCAGGTCCCGGAGCCGCTCCAGCAGGTCGGTCACGAACCGGCGCGGATCGTGACCGCCCTCGACCACCCGGTCGATCACCTGGAACACCGTCGCGCCGTCCTGCCCCGCGAAGGCGTCCACCACCTCGTCCAGCAGCGCGGAGTCCGTGTACCCGAGCAGCGCGGTGGCCATCTGGTAGGTCACACCGCCCTCGGTCGCACCCGCGAGCAACTGGTCCATCACCGACATCGAGTCACGCACCGACCCGGCCCCGGCCCGGACCACCAGCGGGAAGACGGAGTCCTCCACCTGGATCTGCTCCCGGCCGCAGACCTCCGCCAGGTAGTCGCGCAGCGTGCCGGGCGGCACCAGCCGGAACGGGTAGTGGTGCGTCCGGGAGCGGATCGTCCCGATCACCTTCTCCGGCTCCGTGGTCGCGAAGATGAACTTGAGGTGCTCCGGCGGCTCCTCCACCACCTTCAGCAGCGCGTTGAAGCCGGCCGAGGTCACCATGTGCGCCTCGTCCAGGATGAAGATCTTGTACCTGCTGTGCACCGGCGCGAAGAACGCGCGCTCCCGCAGCTCACGGGCATCGTCCACACCACCGTGCGAGGCGGCGTCGATCTCGATGACGTCGATCGAACCGGGCCCGCCCGTCGCCAGGTCACGGCAGGACTGGCACTCACCGCACGGCGTCGGCGTCGGCCCCTGCGCGCAGTTCAGGCAGCGGGCCAGGATGCGCGCGCTCGTCGTCTTCCCGCAGCCGCGCGGGCCGCTGAACAGGTAGGCGTGGTTGACCCTGTTGTTGCGCAGGGCCTGCTGGAGCGGAGCGGTCACGTGCTCCTGCCCGATGACCTCGGCGAAAGTCTCGGGGCGATAGCGGCGGTACAGGGCTAGGGACACACCACCGACGATATCGGGACGAGCCGACAAACGCGTCGCCCCTCAACGGCCCCCGCCCGCCCCCGGGAACGCAAAGACCCCCCGCGCACCCGCCAGAGCCCTCCTACCCTTGCTGCCTTCCGGCCCTGGGGGGGTTCAGAGAGATAACGCCACACGAGGGGCTGACACCCACAGTACCGGATCCCGGCCCCCGTCCTCCACCATCCACCCTCCCCACCCCCCCGCTCCGCGATCCGCAGGCCACACCCCCGGACCACCCTCGACATACGTGGTCGCAACCACCCCCGAACATGTACTAAGCTCTCCCACGGAGGATTCGCCTAGAGGCCTAGGGCGCACGCTTGGAAAGCGTGTTGGGGGCAACCCCTCACGAGTTCGAATCTCGTATCCTCCGCCGGCAGAAGGCCCGGACCGCATCGCGGTCCGGGCCTTCGTCGTTTCCCCTCCTCCCGCAGTCGCCCCTCGACCATCTCGGCGGCTCACCGGGGCAACGGCGCGGTGCGCGACATGGAGCCTGTCCCCCCAGAGTTGCCAAGCATCGTCCCGCTCCCGTGTGAGTGCGGGTAGGCCCCGGCCAGCATCTGCTGGCGGCCGGGGCCCATGGACTCGGCTCGTCAGGTGCTCTCGACCGGTCCGCTTCGGAGCATGCTCACTGATCCGATCAGTTGGGACCTCTCCAACTGGCCCAGCACATCTTCGAACGTGGCCGGCTCCCGTCGCCGACTACCCGCAATCTCCATGACGCAGCCGTAGACCACACGGTCGTCCAGGTCGATCAAGTCCATGACGAAGTCGTCGGCGGTCTTCTGCTCGATGCCCCACTCCGCCACGTACTCGGACGGGAAATCCTTGCTGTTGTCGGTGACGATCACTTGCGCGCCGGCCCTGATCGCCGCCGCGAGGACGTGACGGTCGTCCGGATCGGGGAGCTTGAGCCCGTCAATCAGAGGCTCGTAGCCGGTGACGATGCAGTCCCGCACAGCTGCGTTCATGCGGCGCCGCAGCTCCGCACGCTTCTCGTCGTCACCGATGTCGTTCCGGCGGAGTGCAGCCTCCACCTCGTCGAGGATCTGCTCGGTCCACTTGGCTTGGACGATACCGTGCCGAGCCAGACGGATGAGCAGATCCCGCACCGTGTTCGGGTAGAGCACGTTCGAGTCGTACAGAACGATGAAGGCCATGTCAGAGCAGCCCCAGCTCCTCGTCGAGGGCCGTGAGCGAGTCGGCTGCGTCCTTACGTTCGCGGTCGTCTCTCCGCTTGTACTCCATGACATCGTTGAACTTGATGCGCCGATGGCGCCCGACCCGTTCGAAGGGGATGTCTCCCTTCTCCAGGAGACCGATTAGGTAGGGCCTGGAAACGTTGAGCATGTCGGCGGCGACCTGGGTGGACACGATGGCATTGACTGGCATGATCTGCACGCCTTGCCCGTTGGCCAAGGCGGCAAGCATGGCGGCGAACATCTCGACCGTGGGGCGCGGCAGCACGAGAGGATCGTCGGTGCCGACCTCACCGACGATGGTGATGTCTGTGGTGGCGTCCGTGTTGTGCGCGAGGTAGTCACGGACTCTACGCAGCGCCCGTTCGGCGCTTAGCGCGTCCACGGTGCCCGGCGCGATCTTCCGGCCTTCTGTGGCGGTTGCCATAGTCGAACCTCCTAGCTTCCCAGCGTAGTCGCAGCATCCGAATTATTCGAAGTATTCGCAACACCTTCCCGGATAACGATTCGGCGAACCGCTGGCTACTGTCGGTTCACTCGATCAGGGGAGCGATGGCTACCCCCGGGCCACGCCACTCTGGTCGGGCTGCAGCCGACGGGTGACCGGACCGACGCCTGCGACAGGGCGGACGCTCCCCAAGGGCCGCCTGCACGCTTGGTCTCAGTTTTGGTCTCGTTCACCCCCGTCCGGCAGGTCCAGAGTCCCCCCAGGGACCACTCCGTCGCAGGTCAGGACAAGGGTGAACCCCGGCGGACACCGTTCGTGAGAATTGGAAGGCGTGTTGGGGGCAACCCCTCACGAGTTCGAATCTCGTATCCTCCGCCGGCAGAAGGCCCGGACCGCACCCTTAGGTTCTAGTGGTCGTCGCAACGCCCCAGCTCAGGGGATGCGATGGACTTCAAGATCCGGGAGAGGCGGGACCCTCAGGGGCCTGTG
>NZ_JBHWUI010000330.1:0-3542 GCF_042737525.1 Kitasatospora sp. NPDC059973
CGCCCGGCCGACGCCTCACCGGTCACGGTCCTGGACGCCGTTCGCCGCGCGGCCGCCGGCGACAGCCCGTACAGCCCCAGCGTGCTGCGCCGGGTGGTGGCCAGGGCCTCGTCGGCCTGGCAGGACCAGGGCGAACGACGGCACGAGGCAGCCCACTTCACCGACCGGAAACAGGAAGTCCTCCGTCTGGTCGCCGCAGGACTCTCCAACAACGACCTCGCCGACCGGATGCACATCGGCGTCACGACGGTGAAGACCCACGTGGCGAACCTGATGACCAAGACCGGCGGCCCGAACCGCGTCCGCCTCGCGGTGCCGGCCATCCAACAGGGCCTGGCCGACACCTGACCGCGGCGTCGCCGAGAGCGGCCGGCGCACAGGCGCGGAGGTCGGGTGCGGAGCAGTCGCAGTCCAGCGTGGTCAGGACGGCGGCTGTCACGGTCCCGGGACTGTCAGTGATGCTCTCTAACCTGCTCCGGTGGACTGGGAAACCGACGAGGAGTTCTACGCATGGGTCGAAACCCTGGGCGACCCCTGCGAAGTGTGCGCGGACACGCTGTGGCGGATCGATGCGGGCCCCCGGGGGAAGACATGTCAGAGGTGCCGCAACGCGATCCGGCAGGCGCGTCGGCACAAGCTGACGCTCGCCCGGGTGAACGCGATCCTGAGAGCACAGGACGATACCTGCCCGCTGTGCCACCGCTTGGGGGGCGACTCGTCGATGGAGGGCCCGTCCTGGTGGCACATCGATCACGACCACCGATGCTGCCCCGGACAGTCGTCGTGCGGGCGGTGTGTGCGGGGGCTCCTCTGCAGGAACTGCAATGTCCGTGGCCTGGCCTGGTACGAAGCGCTCCCGGGTGAGCTTCGGACCTGGGATCACGGCAACAGCTATCTGGCCGATCCTCCGGCACGCAGGGCGGAGGCCGCAGTGCTGTTCGAAGGCGACCTTGAGGGCGTACGTTCCCGCGACGGCTCGTTCGCCGGGTGGCGCTCCGATCGACCACTGCGGACCGCGCACCAGGCCCCGAGCCGGTAGCCGGACACCTGAGGGTCGTCCCGAGACGCTCGGGCAGGAACGAGTCCGGCTCCGTCGGCGCCGCGCCCGGGTCACCCCTTCGTGGCCGTCAGGGTGGTTTCCAGTTGGGTGGCTTCGGTGAGGCGGGTGGGGTCGGCGGCGGATTCGGCGAAGGTTCTGGCTTCGCGGGCGGCGGTGAGGGCGCGGTCGTGGTGGCCGAGGGTGGCCAGGGCCTGGGCCTGGCCGAGGGCGGCGATGGCCTGGAGGAGGGGGACGGCGACGCGGGCGCCCACGGTGCGGGCTTCGGCGTAGGTGCGCTCGGCCTCCTGGGCGCGGCCGAGGGCGAGCAGGGCGCCGCCCTGCTGGGACAGGGCGTTGGTCCGGGTGAAGTCGCCGATGTGCGCGGCGGGTGCGGTGGCCGGGTCGGCGAGCAGGGCGAGGATGGTGTCGGTGGTGGCCACCGCGTCCGCGTGGCCGCCGGTGCCGGCCTGGGCCGAGGCCAGGGCCAGCAGGGCCTGGGGGCGGCCCTCGCGGTCGCCCGCCGTCGCGAAGAGTTCGGCCGACCGCCGGGCCCGGGGGACGGCGTCGGCGGGCTCGCCCAGCCGGTTGGCGGCCGCCGCCGCGTAGAAGTGCGCCCACGCCTCCTGGGTGACGTCCCCGCCGCGGCGGGCGAGTTCGGCCGCCTGTTCCGCGATGGCGGCCGATTCGCGGGGCTGGTGCGAGCAGTAGTGCACCGCCCAGGCCAGGTAGTTGGCGTGGGTGGCCGCGAGGACGTCGTCGCCCAGGGCGTGCGCCGCCGTGCGGGACAGTCCGAAGACGGTGGGCCAGTGGCCCCAGTTGGTCCAGCGGTCGGAGAACCAGTGCATGGACTCCGCGGTCCGGACGACGTCGGTGTGCCGGCCGGCCGCGGCCGCGGCGCGCAGGGCGGCCAGCCAGTTGGCGCTCTCGGCCTCCAGCCAGGCCTGCGCGGCCCGCGCCGAGCCGAAGCCGACGGGTGCCGCCGCGCGGCCGGCCGGCGGCGGTCCGGGCTGGAACCACTGCCCGGCCTCCGCGGCCGCGTCGAGCAGCCAGCGGTACAGCGCCGCCTCGGCGGCGGCGACGTCCTGCGGGGTCTCCTCCTCGTGGAGCCGCTCGCGCGCGTACAGCCGCAGCAGGTCGTGGAAGAGCAGCCGGTCGCCGGCGGTGTGCCCGAGCAGGCCGAGGTCGAGGAGTTCGTCGAGCATCTCCTCGACCGCGTCCGGCCGCAGACCGGTGAGGGCGGCGCCGGCGCCGGTGTCGAAGTCCGGCCCCGGGACGAGCGCGAGCCGGCGGAAGAGGCGCCGCACCGGCTCGGCCAGCTGTTCGTAGGAGAGCCGGAACGCCGAACGGATGCGCAGGTCCCCGGCGGTCAGGCGGCGCAGCCGGAGGTCCTCGTCCCCGAGCCGTTCGGCGAGGCCGTCGGCGCTCCAGGCGGGTCGGCTGAGCAGCCGGTTCCCGGCGATGCGCAGCGCCAGCGGGAGGTGTCCGCACAGCTCCGCGATCCGCGCCAGCGCCGCCGGGGCGGACCCGCCCGCCGGCTCGTCCTCGCGCTGGGCGAGGATCGCGCCGAGCAGTGCGGTGGCGGCGCCGACGGGCAGCGGCGCCAGGACGAGCCGGCGGGCGTGTTCGATCCCGGCGAGCGTGCGGCGGCTGGTCACCCAGAGCCGGCCCGCGCCGGGGCCGGGCAGCAGCGCGCGGACCTGGGCCTCGTGGGCGGCGTTGTCCAGGACGACGAGGGCCTCCCGCTCCCGCATCAGCCGGCGGTAGAGCCCGCGCCGCTCGTCGGTCTCGCCCGGCAGGTCGCGTTCGCGGACGCTCAGCGCCCGCAGCAGGCGGCCCAGGGCGTCGTGCGGGGTGACCGGCTCGGCGTCCAGGCCGCGCAGGTCGACGAAGAAGCAGCCGTCGGCGAACCGGTCGGCCAGCCGCGCCCCGGCGTGCACGACGAGCGCGGTCTTGCCCAGTCCGGGCGCGCCGGAGACGATCGAGACCGGTGGACCGGCCGGGGCGCCGGCGGTCCGGGCGAGCCAGTCGGTCTCGGTCTCGCGGCCGGTGAAGTCGGGTACCGCGGGCGGCAGGTCGCAGAGCCCGGTGGCCTCGGCGGCCGGGTGCCGTCGCCGGCCGGCGCGGGCCGCGCCCAGCAGCGTCCCGGTGGCGGCCGGGGCGAGCCCCAGGGCGGTGGCGAGGGCCTGGACGGTGCGGGCCTGGGGGCCGCGGCTGTGGCCGCGCTCCATGTCGCCGATGGCGCGGGCGCTGACGCCCGAACCCTCCGCCAGTTCCTCCAGGGTCAGCCCGGCGGCGTGGCGGTGCGCGCGCAGCAGCGGTCCCAGGGCCGGAACGTCCGGCTGGCTCATCTGACCCCCCGATAGGTGAGGGATCATCGTACCGGCCCACGGCTCTGACCTGCGACGACCCGGTTTCCGGCCGGTGGGGCGCACCCCCGGGTGTCCCGCGGCGCGCCCCACCGCCGGGCCCCGCCCCCCGCCCGGCCCCCCCCCCCCCCCGGGCC
>NZ_JBHWUI010000331.1:0-3537 GCF_042737525.1 Kitasatospora sp. NPDC059973
GGCCGCGCCAGCGCCCGCCGCCGCGGCCCCGGCGCCCGCGCCCCTCGCCGCAGCTCCTGCCGCGCCCCCGGCCCCGAAGGCCGCCGCTCCGGCGCCGGCCGCGCCCGCCGAGACCGGCCCCGAGCTGGTCCAGCTCCGCGGCCCCTCCAAGGCGGTGGCGACCAACATGGACGCCTCGCTGGAGGTGCCCACGGCGACCTCCGTGCGCGCCGTGCCGGCCAAGCTGTTGATCGACAACCGCATCGTCATCAACAACCACCTGCAGCGCGCCCGCGGTGGCAAGGTCTCCTTCACGCACCTGATCGGTTACGCCCTGGTCCAGGCCATCAAGGCCTCGCCGGGCATGAACCACAGCTACCAGGTGAAGGACGGCAAGTCGTACCTGGTCAAGCCCGAGCACGTGAACCTGGGCCTGGCCATCGACCTGGTGAAGCCGAACGGCGACCGCCAGCTCGTGGTCGCGGCGATCAAGAAGGCCGAGACCCTCGACTTCTTCGGCTTCTGGCAGGCCTACGAGGACATCGTCCGCCGGGCCCGCGCCAACAAGCTGACCATGGACGACTTCACCGGCGTCACGGTCTCGCTGACCAACCCCGGCGGCATCGGCACCGTGCACTCCGTGCCGCGCCTGATGCAGAACCAGGGCACCATCGTCGGCGTCGGCGCCATGGAGTACCCGGCCGAGTTCCAGGGCTCCGCCCCGGAGACGCTGTCCCGGCTGGGCGTCTCCAAGATCATGACGCTGACCTCGACCTACGACCACCGCGTCATCCAGGGCGCGGCGTCCGGCGAGTTCCTGCGCGAGATCCACCGGCTGCTGCTGGGCGAGAACGGCTTCTACGACGAGATCTTCGAGTCGCTGCGGATCCCGTACGAGCCGGTCCGCTGGGCCACCGACGTGGCCACCACGCACGACGACGAGGTCAACAAGACCGCCCGCGTCATCGAGCTGATCCACTCCTACCGGGTCCGCGGCCACCTCATGGCCGACACCGACCCGCTGGAGTACAAGCAGCGCAAGCACCCCGACCTCGACGTCACCACGCACGGCCTCACCCTGTGGGACCTGGAGCGCGAGTTCGCGGTCGGCGGCTTCGGCGGCCAGCGGATGATGAAGCTGCGCGACATCCTCGGCCTGCTGCGCAACACGTACTGCCGCACGGTCGGCATCGAGTACATGCACATCCAGGACCCGACGCAGCGCAAGTGGCTGCAGGAGCGCCTGGAGAAGCCGTACACCAAGCCGGAGCGCGAGGAGCAGCTGCGCATCCTGCGCCGGCTGAACTCGGCCGAGGCCTTCGAGACCTTCCTGCAGACCAAGTACGTCGGGCAGAAGCGCTTCTCGCTCGAGGGCGGCGAGTCGCTCATCCCGCTGCTGGACGCGACCATCGACTCGGCGGCCGAGCACCGCCTGGACGAGGCCGTCATCGGCATGGCCCACCGCGGCCGCCTCAACGTGCTGGCCAACATCGTCGGCAAGCCGTACGGCAAGATCTTCGGCGAGTTCGAGGGCAACCTCGACCCGAAGTCGATGCACGGCTCCGGCGACGTGAAGTACCACCTCGGCTCCGAGGGCACCTTCACCGGCCTGGACGGCGAGACCATCAAGGTCTCGCTCGCCGCGAACCCCTCCCACCTGGAGGCCGTGGACCCGGTCGTCGAGGGCATCGCCCGCGCCAAGCAGGACATCCTGGACCAGGGCGGCACCACCTTCCCGGTGCTGCCGATCCAGATCCACGGCGACGCGGCCTTCGCCGGCCAGGGCGTCGTCGCGGAGACCCTGAACATGTCGCAGCTGCGCGGCTACCGCACCGGCGGCACCGTGCACGTCGTGGTCAACAACCAGGTCGGCTTCACCGCCGCGCCCGCGAGCAGCCGCTCGTCGATGTACTGCACCGACGTGGCCCGCATGATCGAGGCGCCGATCTTCCACGTGAACGGCGACGACCCGGAGGCCGTGGTCCGCGTCGCGCGGCTCGCCTTCGAGTTCCGTCAGGCGTTCCACAAGGACGTCGTGATCGACCTCATCTGCTACCGCCGCCGCGGTCACAACGAGGCCGACAACCCGTCGTTCACCCAGCCGCTGATGTACGACCTGATCGACAAGAAGCGCTCGGTGCGCAAGCTGTACACCGAGGGCCTGATCGGTCGCGGCGACATCACCATGGAAGAGGCGGAGCAGGCGCTCCAGGACTTCCAGGGCCAGCTGGAGAAGGTCTTCGCCGAGGTCCGCGACGCCGCCCAGACGCCGGCCCCGGCCTCCAACGGCAAGCCGCAGGCGGACTTCCCGGTCAACATCCAGACCGGCATCTCCCAGGAGATGGTGAAGCGGATCGCCGCCTCGCAGGTCAACCTGCCGGACTGGCTGACCGTCCACCCGCGCCTGCTGCCGCAGCTGCAGCGCCGGGCCGCCTCGGTCGAGGACAACACCATCGACTGGGCGATGGGCGAGACCCTCGCCATCGGCTCGCTGCTGATGGAGGGCCACCCCGTCCGCCTCGCCGGCCAGGACAGCCGCCGCGGCACCTTCGGCCAGCGCCACGCGGTGCTCATCGACCGGGTCTCCGGCGAGGACTACACCCCGCTGCTGTACCTGACCGAGGACCAGGCCCGCTACACCGTGTACGACAGCCTGCTGTCCGAGTACGCGGCGATGGGCTTCGAGTACGGCTACTCGCTGACGCGGCCGAACTCGCTGGTCATGTGGGAGGCGCAGTTCGGCGACTTCGTCAACGGCGCGCAGACCGTGGTGGACGAGTACATCGCCTCCGCCGAGCAGAAGTGGGGCCAGCACTCCGGCGTCACCCTGCTGCTGCCGCACGGCTACGAGGGCCAGGGCCCGGACCACTCGTCCGCCCGCCCGGAGCGCTTCCTGCAGCTGTGCGCGCAGAACAACATGACGGTCGCCATGCCGACCCTGCCGTCGAACTACTTCCACCTGCTGCGCTGGCAGGCGCACAACCCGCACCACAAGCCGCTGGTCGTCTTCACCCCGAAGTCGATGCTGCGCCTGAAGGCCGCGGCGAGTGCCACCGAGGAGTTCCTGTCCGGCTCGTTCCGCCCGGTCATCGGTGACACCACCGTCGACCCGGCGAACGTCCGCAAGGTCGTCATCACGGCGGGCAAGTTCTACTACGACGTCGAGGCGGCCCGTACCGAGCGCGGGGTCACCGACACCGCGATCGTCCGGGTCGAGCGGCTCTACCCGCTGCCGGTGGCCGAGCTCCAGGAGGAGCTGGCCCGCTACGGCGACGACGTCCAGTTCGTCTGGGCGCAGGAGGAGCCGGCCAACCAGGGTGCCTGGCCGTTCATCGCGATGAACCTGGTCGACCACCTGCAGGTCGTCATCGGCCGCAGTGCCAACGGTTCGCCGCGGCTGCGCCGCGTCGCCCGCACGGCCTCCTCGGCCCCCGCGGTCGGCTCGGCCAAGCGTCACGCCGCCGAGCAGCAGGCGCTGCTGGAGGAGATCTTCACCATCTGAGCCCGCCCCGGCCCCGGTCGGGCTCGAACGGCCCCGGCCCCCGCGCACACCGCGCG
>NZ_JBHWUI010000332.1:0-3472 GCF_042737525.1 Kitasatospora sp. NPDC059973
GCGGGGGGCGCGCCCGGCGGCGGCCCGCCGGCGGTGGGCTGGGCTGCCGGGGGGGGGGGGGGGGCGGGGGGGGTCGGCCGCGGGGCCCGTCCCCCCCCCCCACTCCGGCGTCAGCGCGCCGTACGGGGGGTGCCGGGGACGGACTCCAGCCGGTAGGCGTCGCCGTGGGCGACCACCCGGCCGGCGGTGGGCGGGGGGAAGTGGGTGCCGAGGACCAGCGTGCCGGTGCCGGCGAGCGACTCCAGCAGGGACCGCCGGGTCGCCCGCGACCGGGCGGGGTCGATGTCGACACAGCTGCCGATGGCAGGGCGGGCGAACTGGACCGGGTGGTGGACGCAGTCCCCGGTGACGAGGGCCGCGCCGCCGTCGCCGGACAGCTCGACGGCCAGGTGGCCCGGGGTGTGGCCGGGCGTGGGGAGCAGCCGCAGGCCGGGGGCGACCTCGGCGCCGGCCGCCGGGACGTCGACCAGGTCGAGCAGCCCGGCCTCCGCCACCGGGTCCACCGAGTCGCGGAACATCCGGCGGCGCGGCTCGTCCATCTCCCGGCCGGCCCAGAACTCGCGCTCGGTGCGCGAGGTGAGGTAGCGGGCGTGGGGGAAGGTGGGGACCCACGCCCCGTTCCCGTCGGCACGGGTGTTCCAGCCGACGTGGTCGGTGTGCAGGTGGGTGAGGATCACGAGGTCGACGTCGGCGGGCGGGTACCCGGCGGCGGTCAGCCGGTCGAGGTAGTCGGTGTCGAGGTCGTGCCAGGCCGGGTTGGCGCGGTCCTTGCCGTTGCCGATCCCGGTGTCCACCAGGACCTTCAGACCGCCGACGGTGAACGCGAAGGTGTGGCTGTCGATCAGCAGCTGGCCGGCCGGGTCGGCGAAGTCGGGGCGCAGCCAGTCCTGCCCCCGCACGACCTCGGGCGTGGCGTCCGGCAGGAGCCACTGCCCGGTGTCGGGCGGCAGGGGGATCTCGTCGATCCGGTGCACGGTGAGGTCGCCGACGGCCCAGGCCGGGATGGTGCCGATGGCGGGTGAAGCACCGCGCGGGTCGTCGGACGTCGTGTGCATGGACCGGGGTTCCCTTCGTACGGGTGGCGTCGCCGCAGCGGCGGGAGCCGTTAAAGCTCCGCCTTTGCGTTAGCCGATCGTAGATCACTCCGGGTTGCTAACGCAACGTCTTCGCTTTTAGGGGTGCGACGTCGGCCGGGCGGCTAGCGCAGGGCGGTCAGGTGGTCGAGCACCTCCTGGCGGGCCGTGGCCGGGGCGAGGAGGGCGAGGTGGTTGTCCGGTCGGACGAGGGCGAGGGTGTCGGTGGCGATCCCGTAGGTCCGGTGGGCGTCGTCGGACGGGTCGTCGAGCAGGACGGGCCGGACGTGGGCCGGCAGTCCGGCGAGTGCGGGGCGGGTGCCCGGGCCGAAGCCGAGCAGGGTGTAGTGGTCGCCGGCGAAGTGCTCGAAGAGTCGGGCCGGCCTGCCGTCGGGGCCGGTGAAGACGGCGTCCGGGGCCCGGTCGCCGGCCCGGAGCGGGCCGTCGGGACCGGGGGCCGCGAGCCGGCTCCATCGGTAGCCGAGCGAGAGGCCGGTGAGGTCGCCCACCCGGCCGGCCTCCACGCCCACGCCCGGAGTGCCGATGCCCGCCATGACGTTGGTCATGCCGGCCGTGGTGACGTCGAGCGTCCAGGCGGCGACCGGACGGCGTTCCTCCTGGTAGGTGTCCAGCAGGGCCGGTGCGGCGAGGCCGCGCAGCACGTGCCCGAGCTTCCAGGCGAGGTTCCAGGCGTCCTGGGTGCCGGTGTTCATGCCGAGCCCGCCGGCGGTGGGGTGGACGTGCGCGCAGTCGCCGGCCAGCAGGACCCGCCCCCTGCGGTACTCCTCGGCGATCCGGACGTTGACCCGCCAGGTGGAGAGCCAGGTGGCGTTGGCCAGCACGAGGTCCGTCCGACCGGTGTGCAGGGCGGCCAGTCGCCGGAAACTCTCCAGGGAGGGGGCGACCGCCCGGCCGTCGGCGTCCGTCTCCGGGCTCGCCTGGAGCTGCCAGCGGCGGGTGCCCTCGAAGGGGCAGAGCATGAACACGCCCTGCGGGCCGAACCACTGGTGCCAGGCGCCGCGGTCGAGGCCCTCGACCTCGACGTCGCCGCAGACCATGAGCGGCTCCGGGTCGCCCTCGCCGACGAACGGTATCCCCAGCAGCTTGCGCACGGTGGAGCGGCCGCCGTCGCAGGCGACCAGGTACTCGGCGGAGATCCGTCCGCCGTCCGCGAGGTGGACCTCCACGCCCTCGTCGTCCTGGGTGAAGTCCACGAGCTCGGTGGCGAGTTCGACCGTCACCCCGTACTCGGCCAGCTTCTCGCGCAGCAGTCGCTCGACCCGCGTCTGCGGCAGCCACAGGCTCGCCGGGTAGGGGGTGGCCGTGCTGCGGCGGGCGCCGGCGAACGGTTCGGTCTCGTTGACGAACTCGCCGCCGAAGTACTTGCGGAACGGGAGGTGCGTGCGGCCGGCGGCCGCCAGTCGCTCGCCGAGTCCCAGGTCGGCGAGGACCTCCAGGCTCCGCGGGTTGAGCGTCTTGCCTCGTGAGCCGGTGTGGAACGCGGCCGCCTTCTCGACGACCCGCACGGCGACCCCCTGCCGCGCCAGCCCGCAGGCCAGTGTCAGTCCGGTCGGTCCCGCCCCCACGATCACCACGGTTGTCATGGTGTGTCCGCCCTTCCGTCTCGTCGGTGATGCACACCAGCAAACTGCAACTCGGTAAGAAAAGCAACCGAGTAACAAACATTTCCCGGTTATGATCGAGTCATGAGCGAGTCGGACACGGGTCTGCGGACCCTCAAGAAGCAGCGCACCCGGCGGGCCATCGCGGAGGCGGCGATCGCCCTGTTCCTGGCCCGCGGGTTCGACCAGGTCTCGGTGGCCGAGATCGCCGCCGCCGCCGAGGTCTCCAAGCCCACCCTCTTCCGCTACTTCGGCAGCAAGGAGGAGCTGGTCCTGCACCGTTTCGCCGACCACCTCGGCGAGGCCGGGCGGGTGGTGCGCGCCCGCCCGGCCGGGACCACCCCGCTGGACGCGCTGGAGCGCCACCACCTGGAGCGGCTGGCCGCGCGCGACCCCAGCAGCGGGCTGACGGACAGCCCCGAGGTGCTGGCCTTCCTCCGGCTGGTCTACGAGACCCCCAGCCTCTCCGCCCACCTCTTCGACTACCTCGACGCCGACACCCGCGCGCTCGCCGAGGCGCTGGGCCCGGACGGGAACGTCACCGCCCGACTGCTCGCGGCCCAGTACACGGCGGTGCGCCAGGTCCTCGCCCACGCCACCTGGGCGAGGCTCGCCGAGGGGCAGGACGTCGGCGAGGTGGCCGTGCTGGCCGCCGCGGAGACGGCCGAGGCGTTCGCCCTGCTGCGCGAGGGCGCCGCCGCCCGCGGATTCTGAGCCCGGCGCGCCGGCGGCGGCCCCGACCGGGGCCGGTCGGCCGCCCGGCGCGCGGTCCGCGAC
>NZ_JBHWUI010000333.1:0-3420 GCF_042737525.1 Kitasatospora sp. NPDC059973
GCCGCACAGGCCCCTGAGGGTCCCGCCTCTCCCGGATCTTGAAGTCCATCGCATCCCCTGAGCTGGGGCGTTGCGACGACCACTAGAACCTAAGCCCGCCTCCCGGGCCCTTCGCGTGCCGCGCCCCGTAGGGGGCGTCTCGGGGTTCGTTCCGGGTTGCTCTCCGGGGCGCCCCCGGGGCCGGATCCCTTGACTTCGCCGTCACGCGATATATCGTCTTTGGAAGAGGACGCGATACATCGCGAGTCGTAACGGGAGGCGGCAGACATGAGCCAGTGGACGGTCGAGGGCCCCGACAGGATCACCATCGACGGGGAGGTCGACGCCCTCCACGTACGGATCGTCGGAGGCGCCGTGAACGTGGTGGCCACCGAGGGCCCGGCCCGGCTGGAGGTCACCGAGCTGGAGGGCGAGCCCCTTCAGGTCACCCTCGCCGAGGGGGTGCTGACGGTCACCTACAAGGACCTCAGCTGGAGCGAGTTCGGCGAGTCGGTCAAGTCGGTGCAGTCCATCAAGTCGTTCTTCGGCGGGCTGCGGCGCACCCGCCGGGCCGTGGTCTCGCTGGCCGTACCGGCCGGCGCCAAGGTCAAGGCCGGCACCGTCTCCGCCGGCGCCACCGTCTCCGGCATCACCGCGCCGGTCTCGGTGCACAGCGCCAGCGGCGACGCCACCCTGGTCGGCCTGACCGGCCGGACGGAGGCCCACACCGTCTCCGGGGACGTCGACGCCCAGTCGCTCTCCGGCGACCTCAAGGTCAACACCGCCTCCGGGCAGGTCACCCTGGTCGCCGGCACCTCGGACAACGTGCAGGTCCACTCGGTCAACGGGGACGTCACCCTCGACCTCGACGTGGCCACCCCGTCGGAGATCCGGGTCACCACGGTGAGCGGCTCGGTCGGCGTCCGGCTGCCCTCCCTGGTCGACACCAAGGTCGAGGCGGGTACCAACAGCGGGGACGTCACCAGCACCTTCGAGCAGCTCAAGGTCGGCGGCTCCTGGGGCGCCAAGCGGCTCTCCGGCAAGCTCGGCGACGGCCGGGGCAACCTGGTGGTGACCACCGTCTCCGGCGCCGTCACCGTGCTCCGCCGGCCGGAGGCCGAGGACGACGGCCCCGTGATCGTCAAGGAACTCCCGGCAGGCCCCGACCTCGGCACCGGCCCCGACCTCACCAAGGAGGTCTGAGATGACCCCCGTCTTCGGCCACGGCCGCCTTCGCCTCTACCTGCTGAAGCTGCTCGACGAGGCACCGCGGCACGGCTACGAGGTCATCCGCCTCCTGGAGGAGCGCTTCCAGGGCCTGTACGCGCCCTCGGCCGGCACCGTCTACCCCCGGCTCGCCAAGCTGGAGCAGGAGGGCCTGGTGACGCAGAGCACCGAGGGCGGCCGCAAGGTCTACCGGCTCACCGAGGCCGGCCGGAGCGAGCTGGCGGCCCGCCAGGGCGAGCTGGACGAGCTGGAGCTGGAGATCCGCGACTCGGTGGCCCAGCTCGCCGGGGCGATCCGCGAGGACGTCCGGGACGGTGCCCGGAGCCTGCGCGAGGAGCTGTGGGGGGCGGCGAAGCAGGCACCCCGCCCGGAGGGCGCCGAGAGCGGGGACCCGTGGGCCGGCCCCTGGGGGGACAAGGACGCCTGGCAGCGCGCCAAGGACGAGTTCGCCCAGTTCAAGAAGCAGGCCAAGGAGCAGGCCAAGCGCGCCAAGGAGCAGGAGAAGGCGGCCAAGGCCAAGGCGAAGGCCGCCGAGGAGGAGGCCCGCAGGCTCCGCGAGCAGTCCCGGGCGGCGCGGACGGCCGCCCAGCAGGAGGCGCTGCGGATCAAGCGCCGGGTCGAGCAGCAGGTCCGCGACCACGCGGCCCGCGGCGACTGGCCGACCGGACTGGCCGAGGGGCTCTCCGAACTCACCAAGGGTCTGGCCGGGCTGGCCGACGCCGCCCGCTGGGGCCACCCGGCGCAGGACGCCGAGGCACCCGCCGAGAAGGTCAGGGTCACCCGGATCGACCTCGACAAGGACGAGCCGGCCGGCACCGCCCCGGCCGACCTTCCGGCCTGGACCGCGACCGACCCGGCCGGTGATCCGGCCCGCGAGCTGGAGCGGCTGCTCGACCGCTTCCGGGACCAGGTCCGCGACGCGGCCCGGGACGGCGGAGTGACGCCCGAGCGGCTGGCCGAGGCCCGCTCGGTGCTGGGCACGGCCGGCGAGCGGCTGCGCCGCCTGCTGGGCTGACCGGGCCGACGGGTCCGTGCGGGCCGGCGCTCAGGGGGTGAGCACGATCTTCCCGAAGACGTCGCCCCCGGCGAGCCGGGCGAAGCCCTCCCGGGCCTCGGCGAGCGGCAGCACCGAGTCGATCTGCGGCCGGACGCCGGTGGTGGCGCAGAGCGAGAGCAGCCCGGCCAGCTCCTCCTTGGTGCCCATGGTCGAGCCGACCACCCTGAGCTCCAGGAAGAAGATCCGGTTCAGCTCGGCGGTCTTCGGGTTGGGGCCGGAGGTGGCCCCGGAGATGACCACGGTGCCGCCCGGGCGCAGCGACTTCACCGAGTGCGCCCAGGTCGCGGCGCCGACCGTCTCCATCACCGCGTCCACCCGCTCGGGCAGCCGGGCGCCGCTCTCGAAGGCGGCGTCGGCGCCGAGCTCCACGGCCCGGGCCCGCTTGGCCTCGTCCCGGCCGGTGACCCAGACCCGCAGTCCGGCGGCCTTGCCGAGGACGATCAGGGCGGTCGCCACACCGCCGCCGGCGCCCTGCACCAGCACGGTGTCGCCGGGCTTCACCCCGGCGTTGGTGAACAGCATCCGGTAGGCCGTCAGCCAGGCGGTGGGCAGGCAGGCGGCCTGCTCGAAGCTGAGCCCGGCCGGCTTGGGCAGCAGGTTCCAGGTCGGCACCGCCACCCGCTGGGCGAAGGTGCCCTGGTAGTGCTCGGTGAGGATGGAGCGCCGCTCGTCCGGGCCCACGCCGTGGCCGCTCTGGCCGATCACCGAGTGGACGACCACTTCGTTGCCGTGCTCGTCGACGCCGGCGGCGTCGCAGCCGAGGATCATCGGCAGCTTCCCGGCGGGCAGGCCGACCCCGCGCAGCGACCAGAGGTCGTGGTGGTTGAGGCTGGCGGCCCTGACCGTGACCACGCTCCACCCGGGACGCGCCTGCGGTTCGGGGAGTTCGCCCAGCTCCAGCCCGCTCAGCGGGTCGTCGGCGTCGATTCGTGCGGCGTAGGCAGCAAACATGGTCCGGACGATAGCGGCGACGGGCGGGGCCCGGAACAGGGTGTGACTGTGACGCGCGTCCCGGGTTCGGCCGGGAACGCGGAGCCGGCCGGGGGGGCCCCCCCCCCCGGGGGGCGCCCCCCCCCCGGGGGAGCGCCCGGCGGCCCCCCCCGCCCCGCCGGCCCCCGGGCCCGGCGAGGGGTGGGGCCGGGGGGGCCCCCCCGCGC
>NZ_JBHWUI010000334.1:0-3413 GCF_042737525.1 Kitasatospora sp. NPDC059973
CGGCGAGGCCGTCCCGGTCAGCGGCGCCGCCCCGCCACCCGGTCACGTCCAGGGGTCAGCAGCCGCCCGGCAGCGGACCCGGGCCGCGGTGCAGGGCGGCGGCGTACCGGTGGGCCAGCCTCGGCATGCGGTAGCGGACGGCGTGCGCCCGCACCTCGTCGTCCTCGGCCACCGTGACCAGATGGGCCTCGATGAGCTCCTCCACGATCCGCTCGGCCGGCTCCGCGAGGCCGCCCAGCGCCGCCAGCAGCACCGCCTGGTCGAAGGCCGGCCCCGGCAGGGCGCCGAGCGCGCCGAGCGCCGCCCGCTGCTGCGGATCCAGCCCCCGGTGGAACCGGCGGTAGCCGTCCTGGACGGAGCAGCCCCCGACCGAGAGCTCGTGGGGCCCGGCGGGCAGCCGGCCCAGCTGCTCGGCGTACTCGGACAGCGAGAGGTGCCGCAGCGTGGTGAGCTTGGCGGCCAGCGCGCGGACGACCAGCGGGGAGAGCCCGTACACCTCTTGAAGGCGGCGCAGCGTCCGGTCCGCGTCCACGAGCCGTCGCTCGTCGAGCACGCGCGCCAGGAGCTCGCGGGCCTCGCCGGGGGTGAACTCGTCGAGTTCGATGCGGTGGACGCACTCCAGGCCGCTGAGCCGGCGGGCCGAGGTGACCAGCGTGCGGGTCGGCCCGCGGCCCGGCAGCAGGCGGCGGACCTGGGACTCGCCGGTCGCGCCGTCGAGGACGAGGAGGACCTGCCGGTCGGCGATCCAGGACCGCCACAGGGCCAGCGCCGCGGTCTCCTCCCGGGGCGGCGTGAGGTCGAGACCGGTGCTCCGGAGCAGCTCGGTCAGCACCTCGTGCCAGTCGCGCGGGGTTCCGTCGGGGTGTCCCAGCGGGACGAAGACCTGGCCGTCCGCGAAGCGGTCGGCGATCCGGTGGCCGACGTGGACGGCCAGCGCCGTGGTGCCGACCCCCGGCGGGCCCGACACCGCCGTGACGTCGGTACATCGGGCCCCGCCGGTGAGGGCCGACACCGCCGCCTCGACCTCGGTCCGGCGGCCGACGAAGTCCGCCAGGTCGCGGGGGAGTTGGGAGGGCCTGGCGTGCTCGCGCGGCCGGTCGCGGCCCGGCCGGGCCGATCCCCCGCCGGCCAGGATCGCCCGGTAGGTCTGCCGCAGCACGGGGCTGGGGTCGAGGCCGAGCTCCCGGGCGATGTACTGCCGGTGCTGCTCGAAGCAGGCGAGCGCCTGCCGCCGCCCGCCGACCTGGTCGAGCGCCGTCATGTGCAGCACGATCAGCCGCTCGCGGAACGGATGCCGGGCGGTCAACTCGGCCAGCCGGTCCAGCAGTCCGAGCGCCCGGCCGGCCTCCACCTCCAGCTCGGCCCAGTCCTCGTACACCGCGAGGAAGCGGTCGGAGAGGCGCTCCGACTCGCGGGCCGCGAACGGGCTGCCGAGCAGGTCGACCAGGGGCCGGTCCTGCCAGAGCCGTACCGCCTCGCCGAACAGCGCCGACGCGCCGGCCGGGTGGCCCGCCCGCTGCGCCTGCCGCCCGGCCGCCGCGAGTTCGTCGAACCGCAGCAGGTCCGACTCCTCGGAGGTCACCGTCAGGGTGTAGCCGTACGGCACGTGGCCGATCCGGTCCCGCAGGACCTTGCGCAGGGCGGAGACGTACACCTGGAGGTTCTTGCGCGCCGTCCGGGGCTGGTCGCCGTCCCAGAGCGCGTCGATGAGCTGGTCGACCGACAGCACGGTGTTCGCCCGGCACAGCAGCGCGGCCAGGAGTAATCGCTGTTTGTACGGGCCGAGTTCGAGCAGGTCGTCGCCGGACCGGACCTGTAGCGGCCCGAGCATCGTGAAACGCAGCGTTCTTTCCGCACCGGTGTTCCCGGTCATATGGCCCCTCCCCCAGAGCGCGCCACGCGATGGGCACAGGTCGGGCCGGCCCGATCGGGGCCGGTCGCCTTCGTCTGTACTCCGACGGGTAGCTTCGCCGAGAAGAGGATGTCTGGCAAGGACGTGGTGAGCGATTGGTGAACAGCGGTGCCCGGGGGTCGAGAGGGACAGGACAAGCTGCCAGGAAGCCACGCACATACCGGAGTTCAACCGCCCGCTCCTAGCGTCGCACTGTGACGTCGGCCGACGTCCGAGCGCGAGCGAGAGGAGTTCCGATGTCCGACGAGGTGCAGGCACACAGCGTGGGCGGCGACGACGAGGACCTGGCGGGCTGCGGGATCCAGTTCAACGCCAGTGCCGTGGACGACGAGGTCCAGGCCCACAGCGTGGGCGAGGACGACGAGGACCTGGCGGGCTGCGGGATCCAGTTCAACGCCAGCGCCGCGGACGGCCCCGCCGGCGTCTAGCCCGACGCTTCGTCATCGGCCGACTCGCCGCCGGGCCGGACCACCCCGGCGGGACGAGGCCGGGCCGGTCTGTGCGGGTGCAACCGCGCAGGCCGGCCGTCGCCTTCCCGCCCGGCACCCGACCAACCTGTGAGGCCTCCGTGGACAGTCTGCTCCGGCTCGTGGACGACCTGCCGACGCTCGAAACCGCCTGGGAGCGCGAGCCGTTCGTCAGCACCGGGCTGGGCGACCTCGGTGACGTGTTCTCCCTGGAGGCCGCCGAGCGGCTGATCCACAGCAGCCTGCCGATGAGCGCGGTACGGCTCTTCCGTGACGGCAAGCTGGTCCCACCGGAGCTCGTCCTGCGCAACCGGGGGAGCAACCCGCGGAGCCGCGAGAAGCTCGCCGACGGCACCAAGGTCGCCGAGCAGGTGGCCGGCGGCGCGACCCTGACCCTGGAGGAGCTCCAGAACCACAGCCCGGAGGTGGCGCGCTTCGCCGCCGAGGTGGCCCGCGAGACCGGCTACGAGGCCGACTGCACCGCCTTCCTGACGCCGCCTCGGGCCCGGGGCGCGGCGCCGCACTTCGACCTGGTGGGCATCTTCCTGCGACAGCTCCACGGCTCCAAGCGCTGGCGGGTGAGCGCCCCCGTGCGGCGGCTGCCGAGCCGGGCCCGCCCGGTGGCCCCGTCCGAGGTCGGCGAGCCGATGCTCGACGTCGTCCTCAAGGAGGGCGAGTGCCTCTACCTGCCGCGCGGCTTCGTGCACGTCGGCGACACCACGGACGAGCCGTCGCTGCACCTGTCGATCGGCCTGCGCGGCGTCACCTGGGAGCGGGTCCTGCGCAGCCTGCTGGCCGGGGCGGGGGAGCGGTTCGAGCCGCTGCGCGAGGTGCTGCCGCCGGCCTTCTCGGACCTCGACCGGGAGGCCCTGTACCGCGAGCGCGTCGAGCTGCTGGCGAAGCACCTGGCGGACGCCGACTGGTCCCGGATCTCGCTGGACGGCCTGCGGGCCGAGCAGCCCCCGGCCGCGCCCGCCCCGGGCAGTCTGGCGGCCTCGCTGCGCCGGCCCGCCGCCGCGGAGCCGGCGCCCGAG
>NZ_JBHWUI010000335.1:0-3128 GCF_042737525.1 Kitasatospora sp. NPDC059973
CGCGGGGGCCGCCCACCCCTGGGGGCGCGCCCGGCCCCTTCGGCGTGTCGGCGAGGTGTCGGCCCCGGGCGTCAGGCGCAGTCCGGGCAGATCCCGCGGTAGGTGACCTCGGCGGTGGCGACGGCGAAGCCGAACCGCTGCTCGGCCGGGAGGTCGGCCAGCGGGTCCCCGGCCGGGTGGACGTCGCGGATCGTGCCGCAGCCGGAGCACACCAGGTGCTGGTGCGGGCGGTGGGCGTTGGGGTCGTAGCGCCGGGCCCGGCCGTCGGTGGCGACCTCCATGACCTCGCCGAGGCCGACCAGTTCGCCGAGGGTGTTGTAGACCGTCGCGCGGGAGATCTCCGGCAGCCGCTGGACCGCGCGGGCGTGCACCTCGTCGGCCGTGAGATGGACGTGATCGCCGTCGAGGACCTCCGCGACGACGCGCCGCTGGGCGGTCAGTCGCCAGCCGCGCCCTCTCAGCCGTACCAGCAGGTCACTCATATCGGTTCACCTATTCAGGCTCATGGGGGAACCCCGGATTCTAGCAGTGGCCTTCCGAACCCCGACGGGATAGTGACTCGGTGTGGTTCTTGACTTGGAATCTGTCCATCGTAGGATCGGTTCCGGCGATAGCCTAGGGGGCAGTGAGGCTCCGGAACGGCGGTGAGCACCTCCGCGTCGGGTGAGCTAGTCCTCCTCATTGAACGACCCCCCAGGTGCTCCGCCCTTCGATCGTTCCTGAACAACGTGATCCGCCCGGCCCGGAAGGATTCCCATGTCTGAGAACCACGACGCGATCGTCACCGATGCGAAGGCGGAGGGGGGAGGCTGCCCCGTCGCGCACGGGCGCGCCGCGCACCCGACCCAGGGCGGTGGAAACCGCCAGTGGTGGCCGGACCGGCTCAACCTGAAGATCCTTGCCAAGAACCCGGCCGTGGCCAACCCGCTCGGTGCGGACTTCGACTACGCCGAGGCGTTCAAGACGCTCGACCTCGCCGCCGTCAAGCGCGACCTCGCCGAGGTGCTGACCACCTCGCAGGACTGGTGGCCGGCCGACTTCGGCCACTACGGCCCCTTCATCATCCGGATGGCCTGGCACAGCGCGGGCACCTACCGGATCAGCGACGGCCGCGGCGGCGCCGGTGCCGGCCAGCAGCGCTTCGCGCCGCTGAACAGCTGGCCGGACAACGCCAACCTCGACAAGGCCCGCCGCCTGCTGTGGCCGGTGAAGAAGAAGTACGGCCAGAGCCTGTCCTGGGCCGACCTGCTGATCCTGGCCGGCAACGTCGCGCTGGAGACGATGGGCTTCCAGACCTTCGGCTTCGGCGGCGGTCGCGAGGACGTCTGGGAGCCGGAGGAGGACGTCTACTGGGGCCCCGAGACGACCTGGCTCGACGACGAGCGCTACACCGGCGACCGTGACCTGGAGAGCCCGCTGGGCGCCGTCCAGATGGGCCTGATCTACGTCAACCCGGAAGGCCCCAACGGCACCCCGGACCCGATGGCCGCGGCCCGCGACATCCGCGAGACCTTCCGCCGGATGGCGATGAACGACGAGGAGACCGTCGCCCTGATCGCGGGCGGCCACACCTTCGGCAAGACCCACGGCGCGGGCCCGGCCGACAACGTCGGCCCCGACCCCGAGGCCGCCCCGCTGGAGCTGCAGGGCCTGGGCTGGCAGAGCGCCTACGGCACCGGCAAGGGCGACGACACGATCACCAGCGGCCTCGAGGGCATCTGGACCACCACACCCACCACCTGGGACAACACCTTCTTCGAGATCCTCTTCGGCTACGAGTGGGAGCTGTTCAAGAGCCCGGCCGGCGCCCACCAGTGGCGACCCAAGGACGGCGGGGGCGCCGGTACCGTCCCGGACGCGCACGACGGCTCGAAGACGCACGCGCCGACCATGCTGACCACCGACCTCGCGCTGCGGGTCGACCCGGTCTACGAGCAGATCTCCCGGCGCTTCCTGGCCGAGCCCGCGGCCTTCGCGGACGCCTTCGCCCGGGCCTGGTTCAAGCTCACCCACCGCGACATGGGTCCGGTCGTGCGCTACCTCGGCCCCGAGGTCCCGTCGGAGACCCTGCTGTGGCAGGACCCGCTGCCCGCCGTCACGCACGAGCTGGTCGACGCCGCGGACATCGCCGCCCTCAAGCAGCAGGTGCTGGCCTCCGGCCTGACCGTCGCCCAGCTGGTCTCCACCGCCTGGGCCTCGGCCTCCACGTTCCGCGGCAGTGACCTGCGCGGCGGCGCCAACGGCGCCCGGATCCGGCTGGAACCGCAGAGCGGCTGGGAGGTCAACGGGCCCGACGAGCTGGCGACCGTGCTGCGCACCCTGGAGAGCGTGCGCGACTCGTTCAACGCCGGCCGGACGGACGGCAGGGCGATCTCGATCGCCGACCTGATCGTCCTCGCGGGCGCGGCCGGTGTGGAGAAGGCCGCCGCCGACGCCGGCTTCCCGGTCGTCGTGCCGTTCACCCCGGGCCGGGTGGACGCCGCCCAGGACGAGACCGACGTCGAGTCCTTCGCGGCGCTGGAGCCGACCGCCGACGGGTTCCGCAACTACCTGGGCAAGGGCAACCGGCTGCCGGCCGAGTACCTGCTGCTGGACCGGGCCAACCTGCTGACCCTGAGCGCCCCGGAGCTGACCGTCCTGGTCGGCGGCCTGCGCGTGCTGGGCGCCAACCACCAGCAGTCCTCGCTGGGCGTCCTGACCGACACCCCCGGCCGGCTGACCAACGACTTCTTCGTCAACCTGCTCGACCTGGGCACGACGTGGAAGGCCACCGCCGCGGACGCGAACACCTTCGAGGCCCGGGACGCCGTCACCGGCGAGGTCCGCTGGACCGGCACCCGCGCCGACCTGGTGTTCGGCTCCAACTCGGAGCTGCGGGCGCTCGCCGAGGTCTACGCGAGCGACGACGCGAAGGAGAAGTTCGTGACGGACTTCGTCGCGGCCTGGACCAAGGTGTCCGAGCTCGACCGCTTCGACCTGCGCTGACCGCGGGTCACCGACCCTGACGAACCGCCGTGGCCCCGCCCCCCCCCCCCGCCCCGGGGCCCGCGCCCGGGGGGGGGGGGTGAGCGGCCCCCGCGGGGTGGGGGGGCCCGGGGCGCACCACCGCGGGGTCGGGGGGGGCGCGG
>NZ_JBHWUI010000336.1:0-3052 GCF_042737525.1 Kitasatospora sp. NPDC059973
CCGCCGCGAACGGAGCGATCTTCGCCTCGGCCAGCGAACGCACCGCCTCACGCAGCATCTCGTGCTCCTCGGAGATCCGGAAGAGATCGAAGTCCGCCGACCCTGCGCTGCCCGCCATGATGCCTGCCTCGCCGCTCAGTTGTTAGTTACCGTTAAGTAGATCCTAGGGCTCCGACCTGCGGCTGCCTAGGTTCAGTCGGCGTCGGTCCCGAGGGTGTCGCCGGCCCGGTGCTCCCGGAAGTACTCCGGCATCCGGTCGTTGCGCATCGCCTCCCAGAGCTGCGCCGCCGGACGCTCGTCCAGCAGCACGACGCTCTGGCCGTCGCGGGTGTCGAAGCCGCCGAACGGCGCGTTCATGAAGCGGACGTCGTCGGCGCGCAGCGAGCGCAGGCCCCAGGCGAGCTGGAAGAGGCCGGTGTTGGAGAGCCGGTCGTCCACGCTGACCACCTCGCCGACCGACTGCAGCAGACCGCCGAGGCGGGACGGACTGGCCAGCGTGCCGGAGTCCATGACCCGGAGCATCAGCGCGCGCAGGAAGTTCTGCTGGCGCTTGGTGCGGTCGAGGTCCCCGCCGGGCAGGCCGTAGCGCTCGCGGACGTACAGCAGCGCCTGGGCGCCGTCCATGTGATGGGTCCCGGCCTCCCAGGCGCGGGCCTCGCCGGCCGCCTCGATGGTGCGCGGAATGGTGATGTCCACGCCGCCGACGGCGTCGGTGAGGGCGCGGAAGCCGTTCCAGTCGACCACGGCGAGGTGGTCGATCCGGATGCCGGTGAGGTTCTGCACGGTCTCGGTCATCAGGGCCGGGCCGCCCCAGGAGTACGCGGCGTTCAGCTTGGCCCTGCCGTGCCCGGGGACGTCCACCCAGGTGTCGCGGGCCAGCGAGACCAGCGAGGCGCTGCGGCCGTCGTCGGACAGGTGCAGCAGCATCATGGTGTCGCTGCGGGCCGCGCCCTCCCGCCAGACCGGGGCCTTCGCCCGGCTGCCGGTGGTCGGCACGTCGGAGCGGGCGTCCAGGCCGACCAGCAGCAGGTTGAGGCCGCTCGCCGGGACGGGCCTCGGCTGGGCGGACTCCGGCGCCGTCGGGAAGGCGTCCGGGATCCGCGTGACCGAGGACGCGTAGTGCTCGGCCGCCCAGAAGAGCGCGCCGCCCGTACCGAGGACCACCACCAGCAGCGCGGAGAGCGTCCAGAGCAGGACGCGGCGGGTGCGACGGCGGCGGGCCGGCGGCTCGGGGCCCCGGTCCGGCCCGGCGGCCTCCTCGCCGCCGGCGCGCGGCTCGAAGAGGCTGAGCCCCTCCCCCGGCCCGCCGGACCCGTCGGGACGCGGCGGTTCTTCGGTGGGGGGAGCCTCGGCGGCGTGGGGCGGTTCTTCGGCGTGGGGCGCCTCGGCGGCGTGGGGCGGGTGCGACGGTGCTTCGGCGTGGGGTGTGTCCGGCGTGTCCGTGCTCTCGGGCTTCGGATCCATGCGCGCATTGTGCCGCCGGTCACAGCACCCGCGTGGGGGTTCCGCCGGATCGTGCCCGGCGCACACCCGGCGCCCGGCGGCAGCGCCCGGGTGCCCGAAACATCGGCGCAGGCGGGACGGCCTGGGCCGGGTCCGGACGGGCGGATAGCATCGGTGCTCGCACGTCCTGCCCGTCCCACGGCAGGCAAGGTCGAGATTCCGCAAAGGGGAACCCGTGACCCTCCGCATCTCCGTGATCGGCACCGGCTATCTCGGTGCCACCCACGCCGCCGCCATGGCGGAGTTCGGCTTCGAGGTGCTGGGTCTGGACATCGACCCCGAGAAGATCGCCACGCTGACCGCCGGCCGGGTGCCGATGTACGAGCCGGGCCTGTCCGAGCTGCTGCTCAAGCACGTGGCGGGCCACGAGGGTTCGACCGGCCGGCTGCGCTTCACCACCTCCGCCCAGGAGGCCGCGGAGTTCGGCGACGTGCACTTCGTCTGCGTCAACACCCCGCAGCGCAAGGGCGAGTTCGCCGCCGACATGTCCTACGTGGACGCCGCGATCGACGAGCTGGCCCCGCACCTGACCCGGCCGGTGCTGGTGGTCGGAAAGTCCACCGTGCCGGTCGGCTCCGCGAACCGGCTGGCCGAGCGGCTGGCCGCGCTGGCGCCGGTCGGCGAGGACGCCGAGCTCGCCTGGAACCCGGAGTTCCTGCGCGAGGGCTTCGCCGTCCAGGACACCCTGCGGCCGGACCGGATCGTGGTCGGCGCCCGCAGCGAGCGCGCCGAGCGGCTGCTGCGCGAGGTGTACGCCGAGCCGATCGCGGCCGGCGTGCCGTTCGTGGTCACCGACTTCGCCACCGCCGAGCTGGTCAAGGCAGCCGCCAACTCCTTCCTGGCCACCAAGATCTCGTTCATCAACGCGATGGCCGAGGTCTGCGAGGCGGCCGGGGCCGACGTCACCCTGCTCTCCACCGCGCTCGGCCACGACGACCGGATCGGCCGCAAGTTCCTCAACGCGGGCCTGGGCTTCGGCGGCGGCTGCCTGCCCAAGGACATCCGCGCGTTCATGGCCCGGGCCGGGGAGCTGGGCGCCGACCAGGCGCTGGCCTTCCTGCGCGAGGTCGACTCGATCAACATGCGGCGCCGCTCCCGGATGGTCGAGCTGGCCCGCGAGCAGTGCGGCGGCGGCTTCCTCGGCCGCCGGGTCGCCGTCCTCGGCGCCGCCTTCAAGCCCAACTCCGACGACATCCGGGACTCCCCCGCGCTCAACGTCGCCGCCCAGATCCAGCTCCAGGGCGCGCAGGTCACGGTGTACGACCCGAAGGCGATGGACAACGCCCGCAAGATGTTCCCGGGCCTCGCCTACGCGCAGTCCCCGCTGGAGGCCGCCGAGGGCGCGCACGTGGTCCTGCACCTCACCGAGTGGCAGGAGTTCCGCGACCTCGACCCGGCCGAGCTGGGCACGGTCGTCGCCGAGCGCCGCCTGCTGGACGGCCGCAACGCCCTGGACGCCGACGCCTGGCGCGCGGCCGGCTGGACGTACCGGGCGCTGGGCCGCCCGAGCTGACGCGGCACGCGCCGAGGCCCGCCGGTCGTTCCGACG
>NZ_JBHWUI010000337.1:0-2989 GCF_042737525.1 Kitasatospora sp. NPDC059973
ATCCCGCAGGAGTTCGACGCGATCCGCAAGGGCGACATCGACGCGACCGTCTCCCAGCCCGCCGACCTCTACGCCAAGTACGCGCTGTTCTACGCACAGGCCGCCGCCGAGGGCAAGACCTTCCAGCCCGGCGCGACCGACCACCAGTCGACCATCATCCAGCTGCCCAACGGACTGGAGGACCAGCTTCCCGCCCCCCTGGTCACCAAGGACAACGTCGACGACAAGTCCCTCTGGGGCAACGGCGTCGGCAAGTAATCCCACTGACCTCCCGTCAGCGGCGGCCCGCACTCCCCCTCCGAGGCCGCCGTTCACGGATCCTGCGGAAAGGACGTCCCCGCCATGGCGGACCCCAGCCCCATCCGGGGCCCCGTCGTCGAGGCCGACGGGATCAGCAAGCGCTTCGGCGCCACCGTCGCCCTCAGCGACGCCCGCATCTCGGTCACGGCCGGCGAGTCGCACGCCCTGGTGGGCCGCAACGGCGCGGGCAAGTCCACGCTCGTGTCGATCCTCACCGGCCTGCAGAACCCGGACACGGGCACCCTGCGCTTCGACGGCGAGCAGGCCCCGGCCCCCGGTGACACCGACGCCTGGCGCTCCCGGGTCGCCTGCGTCTACCAGCGCTCCACCATCATCCCCGCGCTGACCGTCGCCGAGAACCTGTTCTTGAACAGACACAGCCTGGACAGGCAGGGTAGAGGTGTCCTGCGCCCGATCAGCTGGAAGCAGCTGCGCGGCCGCGCCACCGAGCTGCTCGCCGAGTACGGCGTGGACGTCGACCCGACCGCGCGCGCCGAGGATCTGAGTGTCGAGCAGCGACAGTTCGTCGAGATCGCCCGGGCTCTCTCCTTCGGGGCCCGCTTCATCATCCTGGACGAGCCCACCGCCAAGCTCGACGCGCGCGGCATCGAACGGCTCTTCGAAAAGCTGCGCTCACTGCAGGAACAGGGCGTCGCCTTCCTGTTCATCTCGCATCACCTGCAGGAGGTCTACGACCTCTGCGGCACCGTCACGGTCTACCGCGACGCCCGGCACATCATCACCGCACCGGTCTCCGAACTCGACCAGCAGGCCCTGGTGGAGGCGATGACCGGCGAGAGCGCCCGGGGCAGCGAGCCCGCCTGGTCGGTGACCGGCCGGACACGCCCCGACGGCGCCCCGCTGCTGGACGTCTCGGGCCTGAGCCTGGCCGGCGCCTACCAGGACGTCTCCCTGACCGTGCGGGCCGGCGAGGTCGTCGGCCTGGCCGGAGCGGCCGCCAGCGGCAACGTCCGGCTCGGCGAGACCGTCGCCGGCCTGCACCGCCCGCAGGCCGGCACGATCAGCGTCGCGGGCCGGCCGGTGCGCACCGGCCGGGTTCCCGCCGCTCTCGCCGCCGGCATCGGGTTCGTGCCCGAGGACCGGCACATCCAGGGGCTCATCCCGCAGCGCAGCGTCGCCGAGAACGCCACCCTGACCGTCACCGACCAGCTCGGGCCCTTCGGCACGGTACTGCCCTGGCGGACCAGGGCCTTCGCCGAGCGGATGATCGGCGACCTCGACATCAAGACGCCCGGCCCCTCGGCCCCGGTGTCCGCCCTGTCCGGCGGCAACCAGCAGAAGGTGGTCATCGCGCGGGCGCTGGCCACCGAGCCGCACGTCCTGGTGGCCATCCGGCCCACCAACGGCGTCGACGTCAAGTCCAAGGAGTCCCTGCTCGGCACCGTCCGCGAGGTCGCCGACGCCGGGAGGAGCGCTCTGATCGTGTCCGACGAACTCGACGACCTGCGGGTCTGCGACCGCGTCGTGGCCATGTTCCACGGCCGCGTCGTCGCCGAGTTCGCGCACGGCTGGAGCGATGAACAGCTGGTCGCAGCCATGGAGGGCATGTCCGGCCCGACCGACACGAAGGAACGCAATGTCTCCCACCACTGAGGTCCGTGCGCACGCGGCCACCGCCCCCCGCCGTACCGGCCGGCCGGCGCTTCGACCTCGCGCGCTACCGCGACCTGTCGCTCGTCCCGGTCCTGCTCGTCCTGGGCGTCATCGGCTTCGCCGTCTCACCCGCCTTCCTCACCTCCGACAACCTCCTGGGCGTCGGCCAGCAGGCCACCGAACTGAGCCTGCTGGTCCTGGCCGAGGCGCTGATCCTGATCGTCGGCCGGATGGACCTGTCCCTGGAGTCCACAATCGGCGTGGCCCCCGTCATCGCCGTCTGGCTGGTCCTCCCCGACCACGGCGCACGCTTCAACGGCCTCGGGCTCTTCCCCTATTGGACGGCCATCCCGCTGTGCCTAGCCGTCGGCGCGCTCATAGGGGCGATCAACGGCTTCCTCATCCTCAAGCTGCGCCTCAACGGCTTCATCGTCACCCTCGGCGCGCTCACCCTGCTCCGCGGTCTGCAGGTCGCGATCTCCCAGGGCCAGTCGATCGTCAACCTGCCCGGCTCCTTCACCTACCTCGGCAGCGCCAGCTGGCTCGGCGTCCCGGCGGCGATCTGGATCTGCGCCCTGCTCTTCCTGGCCGGCGGCTGCGCCCTCGCCTGGCTGCGCCACGGCCGTGCCCTGTACGCGATCGGCGGCAACTCCGAGGCCGCCCGCGCCGCCGGCATCCGGGTCGACCGGATCACCTGGATCGTGCTGATCCTCGGTGGCCTGCTGGCCGCATTCGCCGGCGTCCTCTACACCGGCCACTACGGCTCCATCTCCGCCGACCAGGGCAACGGGTGGATCTTCCAGGTCTTCGCCGCCACCGTCATCGGCGGCGTCAGCCTCAACGGCGGCCGGGGCACGCTCTTCGGCGCCCTGACCGGCGTGCTGACCCTCCAGCTCGTGGTCAACGTCATGACCCTCGCGGGCGTGCCGCCGCTGTGGAACCAGTTCCTCAACGGCGCGATCATCATCGTCGCGCTGATCATCTCCCGCTTCGCCTCGGGCGAGAAGCAGGAGTGACGGGCCCGACAGCCTGAGAGCCGCCGAAGCGGCGCGGCCGGCCCACCGGGGACCGGTCG
>NZ_JBHWUI010000338.1:0-2956 GCF_042737525.1 Kitasatospora sp. NPDC059973
GCCCCCGGCCCGCCGCCCACCCCGGTCCGGCCTCGGGGTCCGCCGCCGCCCGGGCTGCTGGTCCTGCCGCGTCGGGCGGGCCCGCGGGCCCGGTGCGGCACGATCGGCGACCTCTCGGCGACCGCCCGCTCCGGGCCGTCCGCGGCGGTGAGGTCCACCTGGAGCGGCGGGAGGTCGGTCGTGCGGCCGAGCGCGGCGAGGTCGTCGGTCACGGTCCGGGAGGCGGCCGGCACGCTGACGCCCTCGGCGGCGAGGGCCCGGGTGACGGCGAGGCCGATGCCCTTGCCCGCCCCGGTCACCACGGCGGCCTCGCCCGACAGGTGCAGGTCCATCGTCGACTCCTCCAGCGCGCTGCCCGGCCGCCGTCCGCCCCGGCCGGGCGCGGCCCGGGCCGGAGCCGTCGCAGCTCTGCCCCCGGGCCGCATCCGGGCCTCGGGGGCGGGTCAGACCCGGTCGGAGGCCAGGTCGGCCGGGGCGGTCCACTCCTCGGCGAGCAGGCCGAGCACGACCTCGTCGCGGTGGGCGCCGTAGGCCCAGGCGGAGCGGCGCAGGGTGCCTTCGAGGGTGAAGCCGGCGCGGGTCGCGGCGGCGATCATCGGCAGGTTCTCGGCGAGGGTGTCGATCTGGAGGCGGTGCAGGCCGCGGACGGTGAAGCCGTAGTGGCACAGCAGCGCGACGACCTCGCGGGCCAGGCCCCGGCCGCGGAGGGCGGGGCGCAGGGCGAGGCCGAGATGGGCGGTGCGGTTGTGGGTGTCGATGCCCCAGAGGAGGGCCTCGCCGGCGAGGTCGCCCGAGGGGAGGGTGGTGACGGAGAAGCAGGCGGCCTCGTCCGAGGGGGCGGCGACCGCGTACGGGGACCAGGCGGTGCCCGGTGAAACGGGCTGCCAGGGCCGGGAGTCGGCCCGGGAGCGGGTGGCGACGTCGTCGTACAGCTCGGCCTGCAGTACGGGGACGTCGGCGTCGTGTCTGGCCCGGAGGGCGACTTTGGAGTTGTGTAGCATGTCACATTGCTATCAGGGCCGGTGCCGTTCGCACCAGCGGATTCCCGTGCACCGGGCGGGTGGTGGCGTTCCCGCCGGGGCTCGCCGGAGCCTGAAAGGCGCCCGCCGGGTCGAACCGTCCGCCCGGTGCGGCCGGAGCGGTGCGACCCGGCGCCGGGTTCACCCCCGGTCGGTCGGCCAGCCGTCCACGGTGGTGAGGGAACGGTGGTACGGGCCGTCGGGCCCGGTGCTGCGGTAGTCCTCGACGGAGCCGCCGGTGCGGACGGTGCGGTCGCCGTCGTACCGGTGGGCGGTCGGGCGCAGGGTGTGGTCGACGCCGGAACGCTCGGTGGTCCGGCCGCCGACCGTGCCGGTGGTGTCCCGGTGATAGCCGAGGTTCATGGTGGTGACCTGGTCGCTCGCGCCGGCCGCGTCGTGGGTGACGCGGTAGTCGACGTCCAGCGGCTCGCCCTCGTGCACGGTGGTGGTGCGCGGCGGCCCGTCGCCCCAGGTGCTGGTGGTGCGGGTCAGGTCGGTGCGGTTGCGCAGCGTCAGGTCGTTGCCGCTGTCCCGGAACCGCTGGGCGGAGCCGAAGACGAGGGTGTCGCGGACCTCGGTGGTGATCCGGCCGTGCGAGGTCTGCACCCAGCCGCGGGCCCGGTCGTGCCGGCCCGCGGTGACGGACCAGTCGCCGCTGCCGCCGCCGTGGTCGGTCAGCGCGGTGGAGACGGCGGCCTCCGGGGCGACCGCGTGGTCGGTGAGCGCCCCGGTGGTGCGGGCGGCGCCGTGGTCGACCTCGGCGAACAGGTTGACTTGGCCCGTCCAGACGTCGTTGCCCTGGGCCTCGGCCGCGTTGACGGTGATGCCGACGGCGTGCGGGCGGCCGTCCAGCAGCAGGCCGACGTACGGGGTGAGGTCGAGCCGGTAGGCGGGCAGGTCGAAGGCGAAGATGCCGGGGGTGGGCCGCCAGAGCAGCGGGTCCCAGCCGCCGGTGTAGATCACGGGGTACGGCCAGACCGCCCCGGCCACCTGGCCGTCTACGGTCAGCCGCAGCTCGCGGAACGGGCCCTTGCCGCAGGCGCCCAGCCCGGGGTTCGCGCCGACGAACGCGTCGGGCGCGGAGGCGTACGCGAACTCCTCGCAGGCGCCGCCGCCCCGGGCGTACACCTCGGCGGTCAGGCGTTCCAGGTTGGGCGGGAAGGCGAGGTCGCGGGTGGCGGTCGGGGCGGCCTGGGTGAGCCCGAACGGCCCGGTGGTGAGCAGCCGGTCGGCGGTGCGGGCGGCGGGCCACCGGGCGGAGGTGGTGTAGAAGGTGAGCTCGGCGGTGATCCGGAAGACGCCGGTGTAGGTGGCGTCGGTGACGTTGGCGAGGTCGAAGGCGAACGGCTGCGGGCCGCCGGCGAACAGCGGTGCGTACCGGGTGACGTCCCGTTCGACCGTCCATCCGATGCCGTCGGCGGAGGGCTCGGGGGTGGAGGAGAGCAGGACCTCCACGCCGCCGATCCGGACGGTGAACAGCCGGTCGAACTGCCGCCCGGCGACCTGCCCGTGCAGGGTCAGCACGACTGCCGACCAGGGTCCGGCGCAGGCGGCGGGCGGGGTGACGGTGGCGGTGTACGGGGTGTCGGGCGGGTTTCCGTAGCCGTCCCGGAACGGCTGGTCGTGCATCGCCTCGACGGTGCAGGCGCGGGTGTCCGGCCGGGTGAGCGGCTTCGCGGCGGTGAGCGGGTCGTGGTAGTCGGTGCCGAAGTCGGCGTGCGCGGGGCCGGCGGCGGTCAGCGCGCCGGTGAGGGCGAGGACGACGGCGCCGAGCAGGCGGGCGGCCCGGCGGGCCGGGCCGCCGGGCCTCGGCCCGCGGCGGATCAGCGGGGGTACGGCCAAGGGTCTTCCTCTCCTCGGCCCGGACGGGCGGTCCGGGCGGCGCCCCCGACAATGGCATGTCATCGTCAATCGGTGAAGAGGGGGCGGCCGGCGGG
>NZ_JBHWUI010000339.1:0-2940 GCF_042737525.1 Kitasatospora sp. NPDC059973
GTCTCGGCCCGCCGCCGCGGAGCCGGCGTCCGAGGCCGCCGAGGCCCCGCCGGTCGCCTGACCGGCGCCCGCACCGCCCGCCGGTCTCGGCCCGCCACCGCGGAGCCGGCGCCCGCACTGCCCGCCGGCCGGTCAGCCGAACGGGGTGCGGTGCAGCGAGATCAGCAGGCGCCAGCTGTGCGCGGCGAGTTCGTCGGCGGTGGCGGGCACCAGGGCGTGCAGCCAGTCCGCGAGCAGCGCCGTGAAGGTCGCCGCGACGGCGGTGGCGACCAGCTCGGCGTACGGCGCGCCGGCCAGCTCCCGCTCGGTGCGGCTGCGTTCCCGGAGTTCGCGGTGGAGCAGCTCGCCCAGCGGTCCGGCGCCGCCGGGCAGCAGCAGCGCGCGGTAGACCGCCGCGTGCCGCTCGACCTCCGTGAGGAACGCGCCGAGGGCGGGCGGCGGTGCGGCCGGGTCCGGGATGCCGCGCCAGGCGTGCAGGGCGTCCACGGCGTCCCGGACGACCTCCGCGCAGGCGTCCACCGCGAGCGCCCGCAGGTCCTCGTAGTGGAGGTAGAAGGTCGCCCGGCCGATGCCCGCGCGCCGGACCACGGCGGCCACGCCGACCTCGGCCAGCGGGCGCTCGGCGCACTCGGCGAGCAGGGCCTCGCGCAGCCGGGCGCGGGTGCGGTCGGCCCGCGCGTCGGTCATCCGGCGACCAGCACCGCGGTCAGCGCGAGCGCGCCGGGCAGGGCCTGGGCGAACAGGATCCGGCGGTTGGCGGTCGCCGCCCCGTACAGGCCCGCGACCACCACGCAGGACAGGAAGAAGACCTGGACGCGGAAGCCGGTCGGGTCCGCCGCGATCAGGCCCCAGACCAGGCCGGCGGCCAGGAAGCCGTTGTAGAGGCCCTGGTTGGCGGCCAGCGGCGCGGTGGCCCGGGCCATCTCCGGGTCGAAGCCGGAGAGCTTCCGCCCGGGAGCCCGCTCCCAGAGGAACATCTCCAGCACCAGGATGTATCCGTGCAGTGCGGCCACCAGGCCCACCAGTGTGCTCGCGACGATGCCCATGACGGGGCCCCTTTCTGGACTGTTGTCCAGCAATCATAGACACATGTCCAGGAATTCGCCGCAGGCCTTCCCTTCACAAGGTGAAGTCACAAAGCCCACAAGGAAGTTCCACTGCTTCGTCTCTTGACCGCCGTCCGACGGGGCGGGACAGTGTGTCGACGCTTGAGAGCGCTCTCACGCAGTTCCGCCGCCTTGCCACCGCCGAGGGAAAGGCATCCCCCATGACGGCCACCCCACCCCTGCCCGGCCCCGCTCGCGGAGCCGCGCCCCGCCATCGAGCGCCCCGCCACCGCGGCGCCGTCGCGGTCCTCACCGTGCTCGCCCTGCTGCTCGCCGGTCTGTGGACGGCGGCCGGCGCGCGGGCGGCCACCGACTACACCCAGTCGGCGGCCACGGTCGCCCCCGGCTCGGTCCTCTTCGCCTTCACCCCGGCCACGCCCGCCGCCCTGGTCGACGTCCACTACCGGCCCGCCGCCGACGGCCAGCAGAACGTCCGGATGACGGCGGGCGCGAGCCGGTGGGAGACGACCGCCACCGGCCTGGCGGCCGGGACCGTCCTGGAGTACTGGTTCACCTACGAGAAGGCCGGACCGCTCTACGACACCCCGCACTTCACGGTGACCGTCGGCGCGGGCGGCTCGACCGGCGGCGGGGGGACGGGCAGCTTCCCGCTCACCTTCGTGAACAACACCCGGGGAGCCTTCAGTGACGCCCAGGTCTACGTGACCGTGCTCGGCATGGTCACCCCCGGCCAGTGGTCCTACCTGCGGCCCGACGGCACGACGGCGCACATCGACCACCGCGCCGCGCAGGCCCCGGGGCACCTGACCAAGAACGGCGTCGACTACCCGAACATGTCCTTCACGCTCGACCGGGCCGCCACCGTCCCCTCCCCGGCCGCCATCCGCGGCGGCCGCGTCTACATCTCGCTCGGCTCGCCGCTGTACATCCCCGTCTCGCCCGACGACCAGGGCTGGGGCGGGCCGGACCCGCGCAACCCCGCCGACCCGAACAACGACGTCTACTACGACTGGTACGAGTACACCTACGTCCACGGCGAGGTCCCGTTCGGCGGCAACACCACCCAGGTGGACGGGTTCGGCTTCCCGATGACCGCCCGGCTGCGGCAGGCCGCCAGCGGCTACGACTCCACCGAGGGCATCACCCGCACGCGCGCCGAGGTGATGGCCGGCTACGCGGCGGCCGTCGGGCCCGCCTTCCGCGCGCTGCAGGGCACCTACCGCATCACCGCCCCGCGGTCGTCCGCCCAGTTCCAGGCGGGCGGCGCGCAGCAGGGCTACCTCCAGCCGGCCATCGACCGGTTCTGGTCGGCCTTCAGCGCACGGCAGTTCACCCTCACCCGGCTCGGCGAGACGTTCACCGGGCGGGTCACCGGCGACACCCTGACCTTCACCAAGAACGGGGCCGGACCGTTCCACCTGGCCAAGCCCGCCTCGCCGGACGTGATGGCCTGCGCGGGCCCGCTCGCCGCGGGCGACGACACCGAGAAGCAGCTCGGCGCGGAGCTGTGCGCGGCCTTCCAGCGCGGCGTGGCGCTCACCCCGGACGACTGGTACCGGCCCGCGGCCTACTACCGCGGCGCCGACGCCGCGAACGACTACGCGGGGTACCTGCACGGCATCAGCCTCGGCGGCCGCTCCTACGCCTTCCCCTACGACGACATCAACGACCAGTCGTCCGTCCAGATCCTCGGCAACGCGGCTCCGCCCACCGGGCTGACCCTCGGTATCGGCTGGTAGTCCGGGCCGGCGGGGGGGGGCGCCCCCCCCCCCCCCCCCGCCCCCCCCGGCCGCGGCCCCCCCCCCCCCCCCCCGAAAAAAAAACAGACGCCGGCGCCGAACAAGAAGTTGTGGATAAAGGGGGGGGGCCGCGA
>NZ_JBHWUI010000340.1:0-2938 GCF_042737525.1 Kitasatospora sp. NPDC059973
GCGTACGGACAGCCGCTCGACCGGCCGGGCGTCACCCGGCGGGCACGCTCCTCAGGGGCGGCCCATCTGCGTCGGGTAGTAGCCGCTGCTGAGCCCCGAGATCCGGATGTTGGTGCCGGGCCGGGCGGCCTCCACGTACTGGTTGTTGCCCAGGTAGATCGCCACGTGGTGGATGCCCCGGGCGCTGCCGTCGTCCGACCAGAAGAGCAGGTCACCGCGGCGCAGCTGGCCGGCGCTGACCGGCGTGGTCGCCTCGTACTGGTCGTTGGCCACCCGCGGCAGCGCGATGCCGCCGCGCTTGAACGCCTGCTGCACCAGGCCCGAGCAGTCGTACCCGTCCGGCCCGTTGCCGGCCGTCCGGAACGGCTTGCCGAGCTGGGCGAGAGCGAACTGCACCGCCGTCTCGACGTCCCCGTCGGCGGCCACCGAGCCGGAGCCGGCGGACGACCCGGCCGAGCCCGAGGAGGAGGACGAACCGGCGGCGGAGCCGCCACCCGTCCGGTCCAGGTAGACGTCGTAGTGGGTGGTCCAGCGCCACTGGCCCTGGCTGTTCCTGAACCAGTACCGCGACCCGTCCCAGCCCTGCGTGATCCCCCCGGACGAGGAGGAGGCCGCCGGGGCCGCGGCCTTGGCGCCGCTCCCGGTCCGGGCCTGGTAGATGTCGTAGTGGCTGGTCCAGCGCCACTGACCCTGGCTGTTCTTGAACCAGTACCGCGACCCGTCCCAGCCCGCGTGGGCCGGCGCCGGCTCGGCGGCCGCGCTGCTGACCCCGGTACCGAGGCCGATCACGCCGGCACCGGCTGCGATCACCGCCACCATGCCTATCCCCCGACGGACCCGTGCCGCCCGGGAGGGCCGGGCGGCACGCGCCGGCCCGTCGGTGGTGGCGGCGGTCTGCCCGGTCGGGTCGTCGGCTGCACCCGGTGCGCCGGTGTTGACGGTCGTCATCCTGCTGTCTTCCTTTGCTGAACGCGGCTCAGCACTGCCCAGCACCGCTGACGCTGCTGAACCCCGGCTGAACACTGAACGGGAGGGCAGAGGGGTTCCCGGTGACGAGCCGCGGCTTCCGGTCCTGCGACCGGAGGCCGCGGTTCGTCACCCTGGGATTCAGTTCTGCCTGCGTGTCACGTTAGGCACGCGGCCGCTCACAGTGCGCAGTGGAGTGCGCCAAAGGAAGGGTTCACGGAAGGTGAGGAGGACCGCCGGGGTGACGGTCGAAGAGATGAACGACCGTCACCGGGTGACCTCCCGTCACCCGAGTGCCGACTCCGCCAGCAGCTGCTTCTTGAGCACCTTTCCCATGGCGTTCCTGGGCAGTTCGGACACCAGCACCACCCGCCGCGGCCGCTTGTGGACCGAGAGCCGCTCCGCCACGAAGGCCGTCAGCTGGTCCCCCGTCACCGTGCCGTCCGGGATGACGTAGGCGACCACCGCCTGGCCGAGGTCCTCGTCGGGCGCGCCGACCACCGCTGCGTCCGCGACCGCCGGGTGGTCGCGCAGCGCCGCCTCGACCTCGCCGGCGCCGATCCGGTAGCCGCCGCTCTTGATGAGGTCCACCGAGGCACGGCCGACGATCCGGTGGAAGCCGTCCTCGCCGATCACGGCGACGTCCCCGGTGCGGAACCAGCCGTCCGCCGTCCACGCCTCCCCGTTGGCGTCCGGCCGGTTGAGGTACCCGGTGAACAGCGTCGGCCCGGCGACCTGCAGCTCGCCCACGCTCTCGCCGTCGTGCGGGACGGGCTCGCCCTCCTCGCCGACCAGCCTGGTCCGCACGCCGGTCAGGGGCAGCCCGACACTGCCGGGGCGGCGCTCGCCGTCCGCCCGGGTGGAGAGGGTGATCAGCGACTCGGTCATGCCGTAGCGCTCGATCGGGGCGTGCCCGGTCAGCGCGGCGAGCTTCTCGAAGACCGGCACCGGCAGCGGCGCGCTGCCGGAGACCAGCAGCCGGGCCGAGGCGAGCTGCCCGGCCGCCTCCGGGTCGGCGGCCAGCCGGGACCAGACCGTGGGCACGCCGAAGTACAGGCTGGCACCGGCGGCCGCGTAGCCCGCCGGCGTGGGCCGCCCGGTGTGCACCAGCCGGCTGCCGGTGCGCAGGGCACCGAGCACGCCGAGGACCAGGCCGTGCACGTGGAAGAGCGGCAGACCGTGGGCCAGTGTGTCGTCGGCGGTCCAGCGCCAGGCCTCCGCCAGCGCGTCCAGGTCGGCGGCGACGGCGGAGCGCCGGATCATCGCCCCCTTCGGGGCGCCGGTGGTCCCCGAGGTGTAGAGCACGAACGCGGTGGCGTCCGGCGCGGGCTCGGCGTGGCCGGTGGCGGAGCGCTCGGCCGGGTCGACGGGCAGCGCCGACACTCCCCCGGTCTCCGGCACCGTGTCCCCGGCGGCGTGCGCGAGCAGGACGGCGCCCGAGTCCCGCAGGATGTGCGCGCGCTCCTTGGGCCCGGAGTCGGGCGGCAGCGGCACCACGGGCACGCCGGCCAGCAGCCCGCCGACCACCGCGACGACGGTCTCGGCGGTGGGCCGGGCGAGCACCGCCAGCGCGGGGGCGCCGGCCACCCGGTCGGCCACCGCGGTCGCCGCTCCCAGCAGCTGCTCGCGGGAGAGCTCCCGCCCGTCGATCCGGAGCGCGTCGCCGGAGTCGCCGAAGTCGCCCTGAAGTGCCGTCAAGAGTGTCATGCGTCTGCCCTCGCCCTTGGTCGCGGTGTGGCGCTCTGTCCCCGCCGGCCCTGTCGCCGCCGGTCCGGCGTCCGACTCTACGGGCCCGGCGGCGGGCACCCGCAGAGCCCACGGGGACGGACCGCGGCAGCGGGGGATCCGCCCTCGCGCAGTGTCGGTCCGACGCCGTGCGGTCAGCCCTTGCGGGCCTGGACCTCGCCGGTGAGCTGCGGCAGCACCGCGAAGAGGTCGCCGACCACGCCGTAGTCGACCAGCTCGAAGATCG
>NZ_JBHWUI010000341.1:0-2812 GCF_042737525.1 Kitasatospora sp. NPDC059973
AGATGTTGGGCTCCCGCACGCCGAAGCGCTTCTCCATGAAGCGGATCACCGAGGTGTGGTCGAACGTCTCGGAGCAGACGTAGCCGCCCTTGCTCCACGGGGAGACCACGATCATCGGGCCGCGCGGGGGCGGGTGCGGCGAGCTGGAGGTGGCCGTGGCCGTCGGGCAGCGCCGCGCGGGCGGGCGCGCCCGGGCCGGACCCGGGATCCGGCGGGGTGACCCGCAGGGTGGACTCGCCGATCCGCAGCAGGGCGCCGCCCTCCAGCGGGACGGCCTCCTCGGGCGGTCCGGGCGGGACGATCCGGCCGTCCAGGGTGGTGCCGTTGGTGGAGCCGAGGTCCCGCACGGTGACCCGGCCGTCCTCCCCGAGGTGCAGCGCGAGGTGGAGGCGGGAGACGTCGGGGTCGTCGAGCGGGACGTCGGCCTCGCCGGAGCGGCCGACCCGGATCTCCCGGCCGTGCAGGCGGTGCACGCCGCCGGCGTCGGGGCCGCCGACCACCCGCAGCTCGGCGGCGGCCGCGCCGTCGTCCGGGTCGTCGGCGGTCGGGTCGGGCTCGTTGAGGCTGAGGACGGCGCCGTCGAGCAGCGGGGGGTGGCCGAGCAGGGTGTGCTCGTCCACCCGGTGCGCCCCGGCGTACAGGTGTACATGGGTGGCGGCTCGTGGGCCGCGCACGCCCACGGCGCCCGCGAGGGCGCCCGCGAGGGAGCCGAGCGCGGTGCCGACGGGCGCGGTGACCAGCACGTCCACGTAGGGGATGGCGGAGCCGGCGGCTGCCGGGCCGCTGCGCGGTCGGAGGACGGTCAGCCGGATCTGCATCTCGCCCGCGGTCCCTTCTGCTGGTGCTGACGCCTGGTGCTGACGCTTGCTGCCCGGGCTGCCTGCGGTGGACGCCCCTGCGGGCGGCTGCGACGACGGTGGGCCACAAGAGTGGCGACTGTCATCCTGCCATCCGTCACCGACAGTCCGCGCACGGTACCGGATTTGACGATCTTGCGATCATCGCCATGGTGGGGGCGACGGAGGGTCAGGTCAACCGTCCCCCCGAACGCCCCGCCCGCCGGCCTCGGGGACCCCCCTAGGGGATGTCCCCCAGACCCGTCCGGAACCCTCGCCGGTCGCCCCGAAAACGTGAACGGACCCGGTTAGAGTGGCCGCAACACGGGCCCGGCAGGCTCACCGCACCTGCGGAGGAGCGCCCCGCGCGGGCGGCACGGCGAGGAGTGCGACAGGTGCGGCCAGTCGGCAGCAAGTATCTGCTTGAGGAGACCCTCGGACGGGGGGCCACCGGCACCGTCTGGCGCGGACGGGTCCGCGCGGATGTCGCGGTGCCCGGCAGCGAGCCCGGGCAGCCGGTGGCGATCAAGGTGCTGCGCGAGGAGCTCGCGGCCGACCCCGACGTGGTGATGCGCTTCCTGCGCGAGCGCTCGCTGCTGCTGCGGCTGACCCACCCCAACATCGTCAAGGTCCGCGACCTGGTGGTCGAGGGTGAGCTGCTGGCCCTGGTGATGGACCTGATCGAGGGCCCCGACCTGGCCCGCTACCTGCGCGGCAACGGCCCGTTCAGCCCGATCGCCGGCGCCCTGCTGATGGCCCAGGTCGCCGACGCGCTGGCGGCCAGCCACGCCGACGGCGTCGTCCACCGCGACCTCAAGCCGGCCAACGTGCTGCTCGCCTCCACCGTGGTGGACGGCACCGAGCAGATGCACCCGATGCTGACCGACTTCGGTATCGCCCGCCTCGCCGACTCTCCCGGCATCACCCGCACCCACGAGTTCGTCGGCACTCCGGCGTACGTCGCGCCCGAGTCCGCCGAGGGCCGCCCGCAGACCTCCGCGGTGGACGTCTACGGCGCCGGGATCATGCTGTACGAGCTGGTCACCGGCCGCCAGCCGTTCCAGGGCGACGGCCCGCTGCAGATCCTCCAGGCGCACCTCGCCCAGGAGCCGCAGCGGCCCTCCACCATGCCCGACCCGCTCTGGACGGTGATCGAGCGCTGCCTGCGCAAGGACCCGGCGCAGCGGCCGAGCGCCGTCGCGCTGGCCCGCGCGCTGCGGGTGGTCGCGGCCGGGGTCGGCGTGCACGCCTCCCCGGCGGCGGTGGACGCGGCGCTCGCGGTGGGCGCGCTGCTGCTGCCGGACCCTCAGCCGGCCGCCGTGCCGGGCAACCCGCCGGGCGTCCTGCCCGACGCCGCCGCGGGCGCGCCGGGTACGGAGGACCGGACCCAGGTGCTGCCGGCCGGCCAGCCGGGCGGGCAGCACTACGACCCGGCCGCCGCGACCCGGGTGATGGGCACCCAGCCGCCGCCGGCCGCCCCGTACGGCGCCGCGGACCGCACCCAGGTGATGCCGCCCACCCCGCCGGGACCGCCGCAGCCGGAGGCGCCGCACCCCTGGCAGAGCCAGCTGCGCGCCGCCCGCGACCGCAACCAGCAGACCGAGATCGGCTACTTCGACCCGGCGGACTTCGAGGCTCCGCCGGTCGCCCCGCCGCCCTACCAGGCCCGACCGGGCGGCCGGCCCGACCAGGGCGGCCAGGGCGGTCAGCCCCGGCCGCAGGGCTACCCCCAGCAGCCGCCGCCGCGCGGCTACCAGCAGGCCCCGCCGCCCGGCTACGCCCAGCGCCCGCCGGTGGCCCCGCCGCCCTACCAGGCGGGGCAGGGGGGTCAGGCCCCCGGCGGCCGCCCGCAGCCGCCGGGCGGCTACAACCAGGCCCCGCAGCACAACCAGGCCCCGCAGCCCTACGGGCAGCAGCAGCCGCAGGCCGGCCCGCCCGGCGGCTACCAGGCCCCGCCGCCGCCCGCGCCGCAGCGC
>NZ_JBHWUI010000342.1:0-2763 GCF_042737525.1 Kitasatospora sp. NPDC059973
CCGCCCCCGCCACAAAGCAAGTTCGCCAGTCCTCATACCAACAGAGAACTACCGAACACGCGATGCGACAAGCCTCCTAACAAAGCACTACTAGGGGCCGGGGAGGAGCCCGCCGCGGTCCGGACGTCGCCGTGAGCCGGCGGCCCGGTCCGGGGCGGGCGAGGGTGGACCATCACCGGGGCCGTCGAAGGCATCCCGCGCCCAGGACCGGCCACCTGCCCGCCGCGTCCCGTCCGCACGGCGCGGCGCGCTACCCGGCCGCGACGGGGTAGCGGGGTTGGTCGCCCCGGGCGACGGAGAGCAGGTTCTCCGCGGCCATGTCGGCCATGCGCCGGACGGCCTGGGTGCTGAGGTAGGCGCAGTGGGGTGTGACCAGCAGCCGGTCCGGGACGAACTCCAGCAGTCCGTATGGGTCCTCGGCCGGGTGCGGCGTCGGTTCGGTGTAGTAGCCGTCGAAGGCCGCGCCGGCGATCAGGTCCGTGGCGAGTGCGGTGCGCAGGGCGTCGGGGTCGACGAGGGCGGCGCGGGCGGTGTTGATCAGGAAGCCGTCGGGGCCCAGCGCCGTCAACTGCCGTGCGCCGATGACGCCGTCGTTGACGCCCGGCTGGTGGGGGAAGTGCAGGGTGACGACCTCGGCGGCCTCGAACAGGTCGTCCAGGGAGGCGACCGCGGTGTAGGGCAGCCCGTCGAGCTCCGGGCGGTGCGTGCGGTTCCAGTACAGGACCTCCATGCCGAACGCGGCGTGCGCCATCCGGGCCACCTCGCGGCCGATGTGGCCCATGCCGGCCACCCCGAGTCGGGCGCCGACCAGCGAGGGCGTCGCGTCCTCGCTCCACAGCCCGGCCCGCACGCCCGTCACCCGGCGGGTCACCCCGCGGACCAGGTCGAGCATCTGAGCGACGGTGAACTCCGCGACGGCCACCGCGTTGGCGTGCGGGGTGTAGCAGAACCGGGTCGGCGAAGCGCCCTCGGGTACTTCCATGAAGGAGCCGTAGCCGGTGCCCATGAAGCAGGCCACCGCGAGGTCCGGCAGCCGGTCCCACGCGCGTGCGGACATCACCTCCGACCCGCCCAGTACGTAGCCCCAGGCGCCGTGCAGCGCCTGGACCACCTTGTCCTCGTCCAGGTCGCCGGGGAGCGACTCGACGGTGAATCCGCCGGCCTCCAGCTTCCGTACCACCTGGTCCGGGAAGGTCGCCCCGGTCACGACCACCCTGCGCCTGTCCATGCTCGGCTCCTCGGTCGACTCTGTGCGCGGCACGCTCCGCCCCCCGGCGGCGCCGCGGGCCTCAGCCTACGGGCGGCGGACCGGATGTTTCCGCCGGTCCGGAGGAACTCGTCCACCCGTCGCCGCCCCTCGGGGGCGGTCCGAGGCCGTGTCCGTTGCTCCGCAGGTCCCGACGAGGGCGCTGACGGCGGCAGGCCGTACCGGGCGAGGGCGAGTACACCGACGATCGCGGCCGCGGCCACGCAGCCGAGTCCGCCCCGGCCGGGACCGCGCCGTGCGCACGCGCAGGCCAGCAGGCCCGAGACCGTCATGGTCAGGGCGGTGCCGTAGCAGGCCCAGCCCCAGGTGTTCCGAAGACTCTCCGACCCGAACGCGAAGAGGGCGAACGCCACGGCGAAGAACGGCGTCGGGAGTGCGAAGAACGCGTTCACCGCGGTCGAACCCGTCGGATCGGGCTGCTGATCGGCCATCTGCGATCGTCGTTTCTGTCGGACCGCTCCCGGTCCGTGGACCGGGGGCGGTGGAACCGTCTGGTCTCTCCTGCGCGGCCGACGCGCACGGCTCGCAGGACACCCGAGCCCGGGGGACACCTGGGCCCGGGTTCTCCGGCTGGAAGCCAGTCTCGCGGCACGGTGATCGCTCCGACAGGTGGACATCGGGGTCGGTGTACGGAAGGACACCGCGGGCCGGGTGCTCCGGTCGGCGGATGACGGGGCGACAACCGAGGCGAGACGGGAAATCTTCCGGTCTTCACCGCCTCGAATGACGGTCTCTCACCGTCCGACGCCGAAGGATTTCCGGTCCACACGCCGCTGCGCCGTCCGCCCCGGAAACAGGTGGCGAACGGCGCAGCGGTGTGGACGGCGGGTCGGGTCAACAGGTGGCGGCGGGCCGGTCGTGGGTCACGAGGTCGCTGCCGCCGGTGGTGGCGTCGAGCCAGACGACCCGGTTGCCCTGGTCGGCCGCGGGGTGGAACTGGGTACCCCGGTTGTAGGAGACGCGGGAACGGTGCTGCTGCACGGCGGTCCTCCACGGTGATCGGCAGCCGGTGGCAACGCTGCTGACGGGGCGACGAGGTGACGATAGATCACCAGATGCTCGATCGCGGCCGTCGGGCCCGTCCGGACCGTCGGGCGAAAGGGCAGCGCGCGGCACCAACTCCTGTGCACGGGCGCAACCGCCCCGTGTCCGAACAGGCATGAACCGCCCCCGCCGGCACGAACCGCCCCCGCCGGCGCAAACCGCCCCCGCCGGTGAACCGCCCCCGCCCCCGCCCCCTACGGCCGCCGCCCGGCGTGCGCGGCAGCGCCGGCCCGCCGGCCGATCAAGGCCGGTGCCCCTCGGCAGGGTCGGGGAGCGGTCGCGGCCCGCGAGTACGGCGGCCCGCGACCGCGTCGGGGACGGCGCGGCCCGGCGGCACCCGGGTGTGTGTGGGGCAGGGGCAGGTGTCGCCGCTGCTCTGCCAGGTGGTGGCGTCGACCATGGCGGCGGCGAAGCTCTTGGCGGCTCGCTGCTGCCGGCGGTGGGAGCCCGGC
>NZ_JBHWUI010000343.1:0-2684 GCF_042737525.1 Kitasatospora sp. NPDC059973
CCGGGGGGCCCTTAGACCCGCTCCGACAACCCGCCGCCCACGCGGCCACCGCCGTCCCCGGGGTTGTCGGCGCCCCCCGCCCCCCCCCCCGGGCCGCCGGGGTCGGGGGCGGCGCGGGGGGGCCCGCGCCGGTCCCGGAGATGATTGACTTTGCCAACCATCTCGGCCTACTGTCGACAGAAGCTTGATGTTGTCAACTATCAAGCGCTTCAAAATTTCCTGTCGGGAGTACTCTCATGAAGGCCATCACCGAATCCGATCCCGCCACCGTCGTCGCCGGGCTGCGCGCCGCCTTCGCGAGCGGCCGGACCCGCCCGGTCGCCTGGCGCCGGGAGCAGCTGGGCGCCCTGCGCGCGCTGCTCACCGAGCGGAGCGACGATCTCCTCACGGCGCTCCACGCCGACCTCGGCAAGGGACCCGCCGAGGCGTACCGCACGGAGATCGCCTTCACCCTCAACGAGCTCGACCACACCGTCCGGCACCTGGACGAGTGGCTGAGCCCGCGGCCGGCCGACGTCCCCGAGGCGTTCCGCCCGGCCACCGCCCGGGTGGTCCGGGAGCCGCTCGGCGTGGTGCTGGTGATCGCGCCCTGGAACTACCCGCTCCAGCTCGCCCTGGCCCCGGTGGTGGGCGCGCTGGCGGCCGGCAATGCCGTCCTCGTGAAGCCCAGCGAGCTGGCCCCCGCCACCTCCGCCGCGCTGGCCCGGCTGCTCCCGCGCTACCTCGACCCGGAGGCCGTCGCCGTCGTCGAGGGCGCCGTCCCGGAGACCACCGCCCTGCTGGAGCAGCGGTTCGACCACATCTTCTACACCGGCAACGGCGCGGTCGGCCGGATCGTGATGACCGCCGCCGCCCGCCACCTGACCCCGGTGACCCTGGAGCTCGGCGGCAAGAGCCCGGTGGTGGTCGACCCGGACACCGACCTCGAGGTCACCGCCCGGCGGCTGGCCGCCGGCAAGTTCCTCAACGCCGGCCAGACCTGCGTGGCCCCCGACTACGTCCTCGCCGTCGGCGGCACCGGCCCCGCGCTGGCCGGGCACCTGGCCGAGGCCGTCCGCGCGCTCTACGGCGAGGACCCGGCGGCTGATCCCGAGTACGGCCGGATCGTCAACACCCGCCACTTCGACCGCCTGGCCGCGCTGCTCGGCGACGGCCGCGTGGTCACCGGCGGCGGCCACGACCGGGCCACCCGCTTCATCGAGCCCACCGTGCTGGCCGACGTGGATCCGGACGCCCCGGTGATGCGCGAGGAGATCTTCGGCCCGGTGCTGCCGGTGCTGGAGGTGGCCGATCTCGACGCGGCGATCGCCTTCATCACCGCGCGGGAGAAGCCGCTCGCGCTCTACGCCTTCACGGAGTCGGAGACGACCAAGCGCCGGCTCGCCGAGGAGACCTCCTCCGGTGCCCTGGTCTTCGGCCTTCCGGTGTCCCATCTGGCCGTGCCCGAACTGCCGTTCGGCGGCGTCGGGGAGAGCGGCATGGGCAACTACCACGGCGAGTACTCGCTGGCGACGTTCAGCCACACCAAGGCGGTGCTCGACAAGCCGCTGGGCTGAGCCCGGGGGCCCGTCCAGGGGCGCCGCCCGCCTCCCGGGGCAGGCGGCGCCCGCGTTCGGAAGCGCCCGCGCGCGGCCGGGCCGGACGGTGCCGGATGCCACACCGCGGACGCGCCCGGAAAAGGACCCCGTTTCGCGCCCGCACCTGCTACAGTCGACGTCAGTTGCAGTTTTGGTTCCCATGAACTCTGTGTGCGCCTGCCGGTTGTAACCGCTGGCGCATTTTTGTTTTCCCCGGATTTTCCTCGGGTGGGCCTCATCGCGGCGACGCGGGACTTCGCGAGGTGCGAAGCTCCGGATTTGCCCTTTCAAGGAGAATTTTTATGGCTAATGGCACTGTGAAGTGGTTCAACGCGGAGAAGGGCTTCGGCTTCATCGAGCAGGAGGGTGGCGGCCCGGACGTCTTCGCCCACTACTCGAACATCAACGCCCAGGGCTTCCGTGAGCTGCTCGAGGGCCAGAAGGTCGAGTTCGACGTCACGCAGGGCCAGAAGGGCCCGCAGGCGGAGAACATTCGCCCCCTGTAGTACGCACCGCTGAGCGGCCCCGGCCGAACAGCACGGGCCTGCACTGCGCTTCGCGCACGGTGCAGGCCCTTCGGCGTTCCCGGGCGCGGGCCGGGCGGCCGTGGGCGCCCGCGGCCGACAGGCGGCGCCGGGACCGGCCGGAGCGAAGCCGGCGGGCCCGGGACCCTGACTCCGCCGGGCCCGGTCCGTTAGCCTGGCGGTATGCCGAACCCGGATCCGTTGCTCATCAGTATCACCGCGATGGTGGAGTCGACGGGCAGTAATCAGATGCCGATCACCGTGGTCGTCCCCGGCGCAGTCATCACCGGGCGGCTCGCCGCCGAGACTGTCTGGCGGGAACGAGTCGCCGAAGTCCTGGAAGCGTCCGACCACCTCAAACCCTTCGCGCCGCTGTTCGCCGACGCGGTGACGGACGCCGACGCCCCGGTGACCCACCTGCACCTGCACCTCGCCAAGATCCTGCAGGGCAGCTTCGGCCTCCCGCACACCGGCGGGATGTACCGCATCGCGATCGACGACGTCAGCAGCTGGACCCTGGGGGACCTCAGCTACTCGGACCAGTGACGGTGGCGGGTGCCCGGCCGGCCGCGCAGGCCGGCCG
>NZ_JBHWUI010000344.1:0-2673 GCF_042737525.1 Kitasatospora sp. NPDC059973
GAGGCCGTGGTGGTGGACGAGGACGCCCTTGGGGCGGCCGGTGGAGCCTGAGGTGTAGATGGCGTAGGCGAGGTTCTGGCCGTCCAGGGCGCGCTCGGGCGCGGTCGCCGGGTACTGGCCGATGGTCGCCTGCTCGCGCTCGACGACGACGAGGGTGCCCTCGTACTGGGCGCCGACGGTGTCGGCCAGGGCGGCGGAGGTGACGATCACCGGGGTCGCGGTGTCGGTGAGGACGTAGGCGAGGCGGTCGGCGGGCCAGGACGGGTCGAGCGGCAGGTAGGCGGCGCCGGCCTTCCACACACCGAGGAGGGTGGGGACGAGGTCGGGGCCGCGCTCCAGGCAGACACCGACGAGGACGTCCGGTCCGGCGCCGAGGGTGAGCAGGTGGTGGGCGATGCGGTTGGCCCGCTCGTCGACCTCGGCGTAGGTCAGCCGGGTCTCGCCGGCGATGACGGCGATCGCGTCGGGCGTGGCCTGCGCCTGGGCTTCGATCAGGTCGACGGTCAGACCCGTCGGCCACTCGACCGGGTCGCCTGCGGCCCAGGTCGTGAGCTGGGCGCGCTCCGCCTCCGGCAGGAGGACACGGCGGGCGTCACCGTCGGCGTCGGCGGCCATCGCCTCCAGCACCAGCCGGTACATGGCGCCCAGGCGCTGCAGGTTCGCCAAGCTGATCACATTGGTCGCACCCGCGAGGTCGAGCTTGCCGCCGACCGTGATGACGCTGAAGCCGAACTCGGTCGTGCCGTCGACCATCGTGCCCTCGACGTCGACCGAGGACTTGTCGACGAGGTGGAAGTCGAGGTACTCGAAGAGGGCGTTCAGCAGCTCCCGGTTACCGCCGGCGGCGCGCTGGATGGCGGGCAGCGGGTAGCGGCGGTGGGACCAGATGGCGGTCTCCGTCGCATGGGTCCGCTCGACCAGCTCGCGCCAGCTCGCGGCACCGCGCGTGGTGGGGAAGGGCAGGGTGTTGAGGTGCATGCCGAGCACCCGGTCGGCGCCCGGCGCCTCCAGGCGGCCGTGGTAGACGACGCCGGTGTGGAAGGCGTCCTCGGCGGTGAAGCTGCCGAGCACCTTGAGGTGCGCGGCGAGCAGCACGTTCTTGAGCGAGGACTTCGCCTCGGCCGCGAGCCTGCGCAGGCCGTCCTCCAGGTCCGCGAACGGGATGTGGACGTGATTGCGGTCCGCGACGCCGTTCAGGTCGGACTCGGCGAAGCCGTCCGGCAGGACCAGCGGGCTGTGGGTGTCGACGACCTGCTGCCAGAACTCCTGGGTCTGCGGGTCGGAGAGCGCGGTCTGCTCGGCGGCGATGAAGTCCGCGTAGCGGACCGACGGCACCTCGTAGGCCGCCGGCTCAAGGCCGTCCCGCAGGCTGCGGTAGCAGGCGAGCAGCTCCATCAGGAGGGTGTGGTAGCTCCACCCCTCGGTGATGGCGTGAATGTGACTGAACGTCAGGCGCCAGGCCCGGTCGGACTCGACGTGCACCGAGATGCGCAGCAGCGGGGCGGCGGTCAGCTCGAAGCCGTTCCGGTGCTCCTGCTCGACGTAGGCGAGCGTGAGGGCCGTCACCTCGGCCTCGGTCAGGCTGCGGACGTCGTGGATGGCGACCGGGATCTCGACGTCGGCGTGAACGAGCTGGAGCGGCCGGCTGAAGCCCTCCAGGTGCATGGAGGTGCGCAGGATGTCGTGCCGGGCGACCACGATGTCGGCGGCGCGGCGGAACGCTGCGGCGTCGAAGGCCTTCGGGTCGGGCAGGCGGAAGGAGTTGATGTTCTGGTAGACGTCCCGGGACTCGGCCGCGAGCATCTCGACGAGCATGCCGGTCTGGATCTGGGAGAGCGGGTAGGCGTCCACGACGTCAGTCGGGAGGGCCTTGCGGTCGTCGTCCGAGATCTGGGCGAAGGGCTGGACGGCGGTGATCAGGGACTCGCCGGTGCCGTTGCCGGGGAGGGCGGCGGCCATGGCGGTGATGGTGCGCTGCTGGAAGACGTCGCGGATGGTGACGTCGTAGCCGGCGGCGCGCAGGGCTCCGACGAGGCGGACGGCGCGGATGGAGTCGCCGCCGAGGTCGAAGAAGCTGTCCTCGACACCGACCTGCGGCAGACCGAGGACCTCGGCCCACACTGCTGCCAGGCGCTCCTCGACCGGAGTACGCGGGGCGGTGTAGCCGCTGGTGGCGAACGCGTCCAGGTCGGGGGCGGGGAGGGCGCGGGTGTCGATCTTGCCGTTGGCGGTGAGGGGGATGGCGTCGATCGTCAGGTAGGCGGTCGGGACCATGTACTCGGGGAGCTTGTCGGCGAGTTCGGCGCGCAGTACCGGAGCATCGAGCACGGTGTCGGTGACGAGGTAGGCGATGAGGGTCTTCTCGCCGTTGGTGTTCTCGCGGACGGTGACGACGGTGTCGGTGATGTGGGGGTGTTCACGTAGGCGGGCTTCGATTTCGCCGAGTTCGATGCGGTAGCCGCGGATCTTGACCTGGTTGTCGGTGCGGCCGAGGGTTTCGAGGGTGCCGTCGGGGAGGAAGCGGGCGAGGTCGCCGGTGCGGTAGAGGCGGGTGCCGGCGGGTCCGTGGGGGTTGGGCAGGAAGCGTTCGGCGGTGAGGTCGGGGCGGTGGTGGTAGCCGCGGGAGATGCCGGTGCCGTCGATGTAGATCTCGCCGGGGACGCCGACGGGGAC
>NZ_JBHWUI010000345.1:0-2623 GCF_042737525.1 Kitasatospora sp. NPDC059973
ATCCGGCGGCCCGAGCGGCGCAGGTGCCAGACGCCGGCCACCGTGCCGTCCACCAGCAGCACCGGGAAGTTCCCCGCCTGCCCGCCCGCGAGAGCCCGCTCGTACGCCGCCCCCGGGAACAGCCGCTCGCGGGGCTGGGAGGCGATGGCGAACGCGTCGAAGTACGGGAGCAGGCGCACGCCCCGCACCGGTGAGTCCGGGAAGTCCGTGTCGCCCGCGCGTGCGGGTCAGGGGCGGGGCTCGAAGCGGATCGCCATCGTGTCTCCGGCGACCACCACGAAGTCCCCTTCCTCGCACCGGATGACGGCCTGGAGGACCGACCGGCTCTACGAGGACATCGCGGCCGGTCGGCCGGCCACCGTCGGGCAGCGGGCCTGGCTGGCCGCCTCGGTCATCGCCGGCGCGGTCCACCTGACCACCGCGGCCCTGTGCGGCTGGGGCCTGTGGCTGCTCGTCACCGGCAACACCCCGCTCCGCTGTCTGGGCGCGGCCGTGCTCGGCCTGGTGGTCCTGCTCCGGCCCCGGCTCGGCCGGACCCCGCGCGGCGAGGGCGTGCTGGACCGTGCCGAGGCGCCCGCCCTCTACGGCCTGGCGGACCGCGTCGCCGCCGAGGTGGGCGCCGGGCCGGTCGACGTGATCCGGGTCGACGGCGCGTTCAACGCGAGCATGGGGGCGGTCGGGCTGCGCCGACGGTCGGTGCTCACCCTGGGCCTGCCGCTCTGGGAGGTGCTCGGCGAACAGGAGCGGATCGCCCTGCTGGGGCACGAGTTCGGCCACCGGGTCAACGGCGACCACCGGCAGGGCCTCTGGCTCGGTTCGGCGATCCACGCGCTCGCCCACTGGCACGACCTCACCCGCCCGCGCGGCCACTACCGGGACGCGGTGGGGCTGGAGCTGCTGTTCCAGCTCACCGACCTGCTCCTCGCCGTCCTGCTCGGCGGCGTCGCCCGGCTGCTGCTGGCGCTGCTCCGGCTGCTCGACCGGCTGACCTCGCGCGCCGGGCAGCAGGCCGAGTACCACGCGGACACGCTGGCCGCCCGCACCGCGTCCACCGGAGCGGCCCGGCGCCTGCTGCGGACCCTGCTGCTCGGCCAGGCGGTGGAGACGGCGGCGGCCCGGGCACGCGCGGAGCTGCAGAGCCGGCCCCGCGCGTCGCGCCGCGGTCCGCAGCACGCCCCGGCGGCGCCGTCCACGCGGCCGGCGACCACCCCCGAGGCGTTCTGGGAGCGGCTGCGCGACCAGGCCGCCGACGTCCCGGCGCTGGAGCACGAGCGCCTGCTGCGCCGCTCCGCCCTGGAGCGGGGCGCGGTGGACCCCACCCACCCGCCGACCCACCTGCGGCTCGCCCTCCTCGACCGGGGCCCCGAGCTGCCGGCCGCCGTCACGACGACGCCCGCCGAGACCGCCGCCATCGCCGCCGAGCTGGCGCCGCACCGCGTCCGCATCGCGCGCACCCTGCTGGCCGGCTGAGGATCCGCCCGGGACGGGCGCCGCGGCCTACCGTCCAGTAGGGTCCGACGGCGAGCACGAGCACCGAATCACCCGGCAAGGGAGCTGCACCATGTCCGACCTCCTGGAGAACCCGCGCCCCGCACCCGAGGTGCTGGCGGCCTTCGAGGGCGCGACCGGGTTCATGCCGGTGGACGAGGGCCTCGCCCTGTACGCGGCGGCGCTGACGGCGGCCCGGCGGACCGGGCTGCCGGTGCTGGAGATCGGCACCTACTGCGGGCGGTCGGCGATCCTGCTGGCCGCCGCCGCCCGGGAGGCGGGCACGGTGGCGCTGACCGTCGACCACCACCGGGGCTCCGAGGAGCAGCAGCCCGGCTGGGAGTACCACGACCCCACGCTGGTGGACCAGGAGGTGGGCCGGATGGACACGCTCCCCCGGTTCCGCCGCACCCTGCACGCGGCCGGGCTGGAGGACCACGTGGTCGCCCTGGTCGGCCGGTCGCCGCAGATCGCGGCGCTCTGGGGCGGTCGGCTCGGCCTGGTCTTCATCGACGGCGGCCACACCGACGAGCACGCCACCGGCGACTACGAGGGCTGGGCCCGCCACCTGGCCCCCGAGGGCCTGCTGGTGGTGCACGACGTCTTCCCCGACCCGGCGGACGGCGGCCAGGCGCCGTACCGGGTCTACCTGCGGGCGCTCGCCGAGGGCTTCGAGGAGGTCTCGGCGACCGGCTCGCTGCGGGTCCTGCGCCGCTCCCGCGGCTGAGCGACCGGGCCGCGGAGCCCCGCCCGGCCCCGCCCTTCGAGCGCCGCCGTCGAACGCCGCGCTCGAACGCCGCGCTCGAACGCCGGGGCGGCCCGACGAGATCGCCGGACCGGCCCCCCGGCCGATCACGGATGCTCTAACGTCGTGCCGGGGCTGTCGGGCGGGGGTTCGAACGGTACGGTGTCCGCGCGGCGCACGCGCGCCGACGACAGCGGCACAGCACCAGGCAGAGCGACCGGGCGGACGGTGGGGGCCAGCAATGACGGACCAGCAGAACACCGCTCCGGCGGTCTGGGATCCGACCGCGCGCGGCGGCGCCGGCGGCTGGGTGCGCGGACCGCAGCAGCCCGCCCCCGGCGCGGCCCAGCCCCCGGCCGCTCCGCCCGCCGCCGCCCGGCCGGTTCCTCC
>NZ_JBHWUI010000346.1:0-2609 GCF_042737525.1 Kitasatospora sp. NPDC059973
CAGCGATTCGCTGGGGCCGCGGCCTTTTTGTTTTTACGCACGTATGCACCCCGGCACGACAGAGGACTTTCGCCCAGGCGCGGGGTCCCGGTCGATGCCGGACAATGGAGATGGTGCTCGGCCAGGAGGCCGGCATCGAACCGCGCGAGGGCAGTGGTGTCGCCTCCATCCGCGGTAGAGCTGAAGCAACAAGAGGAGTCACCACAATGTCGAACCAGCCCCAGGACCGTCCCGAGCGTCGATCGGACGACGGCCGCGGCTACGAGCCCCGGTCTCGTGGGGGCTGGTCCAACGACCGAGGTCCGCGTCGCGACGACCGTGATGACCGTCCGCGTCGTGACGACCGCCCCTCGGGCGGTGGTTTCAACCGTGACCGTGATGACCGTCCGCGTCGTGACGACCGCCCGTCCGGCGGTGGCTTCCGCCGCGATGACCGTCCCTCCGGTGGCGGTGGCGGCGGTTTCCGTCGGGACGACCGTCCGTCCGGTGGCGGCTTCAACCGCGACCGCGACGACCGTCCGCGTCGCGACGACCGCCCCTCGGGCGGTAGCTTCCGCCGCGACGACCGTCCGTCCGGTGGTGGCGGCGGGTTCCGTCGGGACGACCGTCCGTCCGGTGGCGGCTTCAACCGCGACCGCGACGACCGTCCGCGTCGCGACGACCGCCCCTCCGGTGGTGGCTTCCGCCGCGACGACCGTCCCTCCGGTGGCGGTGGCGGCGGGTTCCGTCGCGACGACCGTCCCTCGGGCGGGGGCTTCAACCGCGACCGCGACGACCGTGGCGGTTTCCGTCGGGACGACCGTCCGTCCGGTGGCGGCTTCAACCGTGACCGTGACGACCGTCCGCGTCGTGACGACCGCCCGTCCGGCGGCGGCTTCCGCCGCGATGACCGTCCCTCCGGTGGCGGCTTCAACCGCGACCGCGACGACCGCGGTGGCTTCCGCCGTGACGACCGCCCCTCCGGTGGTGGTTTCCGCCGCGATGACCGTCCCTCGGGCGGTGGCTTCAACCGTGACCGTGACGACCGTCCGCGTCGTGACGACCGCCCGTCCGGCGGCGGTTTCCGCCGTGACGACCGTCCGTCCGGTGGTGGCTTCAACCGTGACCGCGATGACCGTCCGTCCGGTGGTGGTTTCCGCCGTGATGACCGTCCGTCCGGTGGTGGCTTCAACCGTGACCGCGACGACCGTCCGCGTCGTGACGACCGGCCCTCGGGCGGCGGCTTCCGCCGTGACGACCGCCCGTCGGGCGGTGGCTTCAACCGCGACCGTGACGACCGTCCGTCCGGCGGTGGTTTCCGCCGTGACGACCGCCCGAGCGGGTTCAACCGTGACCGTGACGACCGTCCGCGCCGCGATGACCGTCCCTCCGGTGGCGGCTTCAACCGCGACCGTGACGACCGCGGTGGCTTCCGCCGTGACGACCGTCCGTCCGGCGGTGGTTTCCGCCGTGACGACCGCCCGAGCGGGTTCAACCGTGACCGTGACGACCGTCCGCGTCGTGACGACCGCCCCTCCGGTGGTGGCTTCCGCCGCGACGACCGTCCCTCCGGCGGCGGTGGCTACCGTCGTGACGACCGTCCGTCCGGCGGCTTCAACCGCGACCGTGACGACCGCGGCGGCCGGGACTACGACGACCGCCGGGGCAACTTCGAGCCCGTCAAGCGGCTGCCGATCCCGGAGGACGTCACCGGCTTCGAGCTGGACGCGGATGTCCGCCAGGAGCTCAAGAGCCTGCCCAAGACGCTCGCCGACGATGTCGCCCGCAACCTGGTGATGGTCGCCCGCCTGCTCGACACCGAGCCGGAGGAGGCCTACCAGTACTCGCGCGTCGCGCTGCGGCTCGCGTCCCGCGTGCCCGCCGTCCGTGAGGCGGCCGGCTTCGCGTCGTACATGACCCAGCGCTACTCCGAGGCGCTGACCGAGTTCCGCGCCGCCCGTCGGATGACCGGTCGGGCGGACCTGTGGCCGGTGATGGCGGACTGCGAGCGCGGTCTGGGCCGCCCGGAGCGGGCGCTGGCGATGGCCGGCGAGGCCGAGGTCAAGCAGCTGGACAAGGCCGGTCAGGTCGAGATGCGCCTGGTCGCGGCGGGTGCCCGCGGCGACATGGAGCAGTTCGAGGCGGCCGTGGTCACCCTGCAGAGCCCGGAGCTGGCCTCCAGCGCCGTGCACCCGTGGACCGCGCGACTGCGGTACGCGTACGCCGAGGCCCTGATCGCGGCCGGCCGGGGCGACGAGGCCCGCGACTGGTTCGCCAAGGCCGCCGAGGCCGACACGGACGGCGCCACCAACGCGTCGGAGCGGCTGGCCGAGATCGACGGCCTGGAGTTCGTCGACGCGCTCGACCCCGAGATCGAGGACGAGGTCGCGCGGGACGAGGCCGAGGACGAGGCTCCGGCCCCGGCTCCGGCGAAGTCGCGTGGCGGCGTGCCGGACGAGCGGGAGATCTTCGAGGACGAGGAAGACGTCGAGGAGTTCTACGACGAGGACGACCTGGAGATCGACGAGGACTTCGACGGCGTGGTGCCGGAGCGGTCCACCGACGCCAAGGGCTGACAAGCGCGGCCAGTAGGTGAGTGAGGCCCTGCCGCACCCCGGGAAACTCCGGGG
>NZ_JBHWUI010000347.1:0-2583 GCF_042737525.1 Kitasatospora sp. NPDC059973
GCCCCCGCGCACACCGCGCGGGGGCCGGGGCCGTTCCGGTGTCCCGCGCCCGTGTGTCGGCGCCGTGCCAAGGTTCCAGCTCTGCAACCAAACGGCCACCGACCTGCGAGCACAGCTGACGGGTCGGTAGGTTATGCCTCGCCGGACCGATGCCCGGGCGCCCTCACCGCGCCCGTGACCGACCGGATGACCTCACCGCTCTCCCAGGGGGATCACCACATGACCGCCGACACACCACGGGACGCCACGGCCTCGCCGCTCCCGCCGGTCTTCCAGCCGCTGCACCCGGACGACCCGCGCGAGGTCGGCGGCTACCGGCTCTTCGCCCGTCTCGGCGCCGGTGGCATGGGCCGGGTCTACCTGTCGTACACCCCGGGCGGCCGTCCGGTGGCGCTCAAGGTGGTCCGCCCGGAGTTCGCCGAGGACGGCGAGTTCCGCCGCCGCTTCGCGCAGGAGGTCAGCAACGCCCAGCGGATCCACGGCCTCTACACGGCCCAGGTGATCGACTCCGGCGGCCTGGACTCGGACGCCCCCTGGCTGGTCACCGCGTACGTGCCGGGCCCGTCGCTGCAGCAGGTGGTCCGCGAGAACGGCGCCCTGCCGGTGCGCACCGTGCTGCTGCTGATGGGCGGCATCGCCGAGGCGCTGCAGGCCATCCACAGCGTCGAGGTGGTGCACCGCGACCTCAAGCCGGCCAACGTGCTGGTGGCCGGCGACGGCCCGCGCGTGATCGACTTCGGTATCGCCCGGGCCGCCGACGCCACCGCGCTGACCGGCACCGGCTACCGGATCGGTTCGCCCGCCTTCATGTCGCCGGAGCAGGCCCAGGGCCGCCCGGTCACCCCGGCCACCGACGTCTTCGCGCTCGGCGCGCTGGCCGCGTACGTGGCCGGCGGCACCGCGCCGTTCGGCGACGGCCCGGACACCGCCGTGCTCTACCGGGTGGTGCACGAGCAGGCCGACCTGGACGCCGTGCCGGCCGACCTGCGCGAGCTGATCATGCGCTGCCTGGCGAAGTCCCCCGAGGACCGCCCGAAGCCCGCCGAGATCATCGAGATCGCCCGCAACCACCCGTCGGTCGGCGGGCAGCTGCGGTTCGCCGACGACTGGCTGCCCCGGCAGGTCAACACCGAGATCACCCGCCGCTCGGACCTGCCGAAGACCCCGCCGACCCCGCTGCCGGCCGCGCCCACCGCGCCTCCGAGCGGCCCGCCGACCACCCCGCCGCAGCCCTTCGCGCCGCCGACCCACCCGGCCACCGCGGCCTCCTTCGGCGTGCCGGACTTCGGCACCCCCCGGCCGCAGCCGGTCACCCCGCCGCCGGGCTTCACCCCGCCGCCGCTCGGCGCGTACGGCCCTCCGCAGCCCGGCTACGAGGCCCCCACCGCGCCGGTACTGCCCTCGCCGCCGACCGTTCAGCTGCGCCAGGAGCCGCCGTCCTACGACACCCCGCCGCCCGGCCCGGTGGTGACGGACACCCCGGCGCCCGAGCCCCGGCGCAAGGGCGTCTCCTGGAAGGTCCTGCTGGTGGTCGCCCTGGTGATGGCCCTCGGCGGCACCGCGGGCGGCGTGGTGCTGGTGAAGAAGCTCGGCGACGACAACAAGAAGAACGACAGCGCGAGCACCGCCCAGCAGAGCCCCGGCAACCAGCCCCAGCCACTGCCGTCGCAGACCGCGGACGCCGGGGCGGCCGGCTCGCACAGCCCCTCGCCGACCCCGTCGTCCGCCGGGAAGGTGACGGCCGCGCCGTCGGCCACGACCAGCAACGGCGTGACCGCGCCCGCCCGGCCGGTCGGCTACACGCCGCTGCTCGACAAGAAGCCGCTGGCCATCCCCGGCACCGAGGCGTACTACGACTCCTACCGGATCGACCTGGACGGCGGGACGGTCGTGCCGCGCGGCAACGACCTCAAGTGGGGCCTGGGGCTGAACGCCACCGGCATCAGCAGCAAGGCCAACTCCTTCACCACGGCGGGGGACGACAAGTCCGACTTCGCGGTGATCACCGAGGCCAGCGTGACCCCGGAGCAGTGCGCGGTCGCGATCGACTCGCGGCCCGACACCGACCTGTCCTTCAACCGGGTCTCGCCCGGCCGCCTGCTCTGCGTCCGCGACCGGCTCACCCGCAACATCGCCATCGCGGTGGTCGAGATCGCCGACGGCACCACCGGCGCCGTCAAGCTCACCGTGAGCACCTGGCGGGCCAGCTGACCGGGCGCCCGCCCGGACTATCCTGACCAGGTCGAATCCCCACCGGACCGGAGCGAACCCGTGTACTTCACCGACCGCGGCATCGAGGAGCTGCAGAACCGGCGCGGCGACGAGGAGGTCACCTTCGAGTGGCTGGCCGAGCGCCTGCGCGAGTTCGTCGACCTCAACCCGGACTTCGAGATCCCGGTCGAGCGGCTGGCCACCTGGCTGGCCCGGCTCGACGACGAGGACGAGGAGTGACGCGGTAGACCGTGACCGAAGGGCCCGGGAGGCACCCGGCGGTTTCTAAGGGTCGTTGCAACACGTGGTCGGTTGTTCAGGCCGCGAGCAGTTTATGCAGGCGCTCGGCTGGGGTTTCCCAGCCGAGCGTTT
>NZ_JBHWUI010000348.1:0-2505 GCF_042737525.1 Kitasatospora sp. NPDC059973
GGGCCCGGACGAGTGTCCGGGCCCCGCGCGTTCCGCGCTCACCGCCCGGCGGTGAGCGCCTCCTCGGCGCCCGCTCCACCGCGCGCCACGACCCTGCCACCCGCGCCGGCCCCCCGCCGCTCCAGCGCGCCGGAGAGCAGCGCGACCCCGAGGGCGGCGGCGGCCATCAGCCCGCCCACCCAGTTCGGCGCGTCGTAGCCGAGCCCGGACGAGATGACCAGCCCGCCGAGCCAGGCGGCGAGCGCGTTGCCCAGGTTGAAGGCCGCGATGTTGGCGGCCGAGGCCAGCGTGGGCGCGCCGGCGGCCTGGTCCATCACCCGCTTCTGCAGCGGTGCGACGGTCGCGAAGCCGAACACGCCGATCAGCGGAATGGCGACGATCGCACCGACCCTGCTGTGCGAGGCGAGGGTGAAGGCGAAGAGCAGCACCGCCAGCACCGCCAGGATCACGTACAGGCTCCGCATCAGCGCGCGGTCGGCGAACCAGCCGCCGAGCAGGTTGCCGACGAACAGGCCGACGCCGAACAGGAAGAGCAGCCAGGTCACGCTGGAGGGGGCGAAGCCCGCCATCTCGGTCATCATCGGCGTGATGTAGGTGAACATCGCGAAGATGCCGCCCCAGCCGAGCACCGTCATGCTCAGCGCGAGCCAGATCTGCGGCTTGCGGAAGACGGCCAGCTCCGGGCCGAGCCGGGTGTCCTCGGCGCGCGGCTGGACGGGCACCAGGGCCGCGATGCCGGCGAAGCCGATCGCGCCGAGCGCCGCGACCACGTAGAAGGTGGAGCGCCAGCCGAAGTGCTGGCCGAGCAGGGTGCCCATCGGCACGCCGAGCACGTTGGCGGCGGTGAGCCCGGTGAACATCAGGGCGATGGCACCGGCCCGCTTGTGCGGGGCGACGAGGTCGGCGGCGACCACCGAGCCGATGCCGAAGAAGGCGCCGTGCGCGAAGGCCGCGAGCACCCGGCCGACCAGCAGCAGACCGAAGGCGGGCGCGACGGCGGAGACCAGGTTGCCGGCGATGAACAGGCCCATCAGCATCAGCAGCATCCCCTTGCGGGGGATCCGGGTGCCGAGGACGGTGAGCAGCGGGCCGCCGATCACGACACCGAGTGCGTAGCCGGAGATGAGCAGGCCGGCGGTGGGGATGGACACCGAGAAGTCGCCGGCGACCTCGGGCAGCAGGCCCATGATCACGAACTCGGTGGTGCCGATGCCGAAGGCGCTGATCGCCAGCGCCAGGAGCGCGAGGGGCATGAGGGGACCGCTTTCCAGAGCGTACAGAAGCATACAGAAGATTGCGTGTGCAACTACCAGCGTCGACAATACGACCGAACGCCAGATACTTGCAAGCGCTCGCTATCTCCATCTGCAATCCCTTGAATCCGCGCACCCTCCCTCACGACCCGCGAACCACCTGCGCACACCTTGCCCTCCCCCACCAAAGTGATTAGGTTAGCCTCACCTAACAAACGGAGGTCGTCATGAGCCCCAGCCCCGTCGACGTCGAGGCGCCCGAACCCACCGCCGCCGAACGGGTCTGCAGCCTGCTCAGTGCCACCTCCTCCGTGGTGATCCGGGCCTGCGGCGAGTACCACGACCTGGACACCCCGGTCTCGGTGCACGGCTCCCGGCTGCGCCTGGTCGCACCGCTCGACTCGCCGCTCACCCTCGCCGTGACCCGCGAGCAGGACGGCCTGGCCGTCGTCCTGGACCTCACCGACGTCGCCCCGGTCGCCGTCCGCGACCGCGTCCGCGGCCGTCTCACCCTGGCCGGCCGGCTGCACCTCGCCCACCTCGCCGACGACGGCCTCAGCGTCCACCTGCGGCTGGACGTCGCACACGCCGTCCTCTCCACCCCGTACGGCACCACCGCCCTCACCGGCGCCGACCTCGCCCTGGCCGCGCCCGACCCGCTGGCGCGCTTCGAGGCGGCGATGCTCACCCACCTCGCCGACGACCACCCGGACGCCCTCGCCCTGCTCACCCGGCTGCTGGACCGCGAGTTGCTCGTCGGACACCCCGACGTCCGCCCGCTGGCCCTCGACCGGCACGGCCTGGTGCTCCGTCTGGACCACCCCTGGGGCCACCGCGACGTCCGCCTGGTCTTCCCCGAGCCGGCCCGCGACGCGGACGAGTTCGGCCACCGCGTGCACCAGTTGCTGACCGCCGCCGACAGCGACCTGCCCGCCCACCGGTCCTGACCCCCCGCCGGGGCGGCCCATTCCTTTCACCGCGACCGCCGACCGAGAATTGACGGCCCGTCCGGCCGCGGACGGGCCGTCGGCATATCCCGGAAGGACCCTCAGGAAGGCCTCCCGGAAAGGCCTTCCGCACGACGGAGCCGACCACTCGGAAACGCCGGAAGGAAACCCTGATCGCGGGGGGGCACCTGCCTGTCAGAAGGGCACGAAAAAGGCCGGCCCCGGGCGCGGAGGGAAATCGCCAGCCGGGGCCGCCCGGGGGGGTGCCCCCCCCCCGGTACCCCGTCCGGGCGGGGCTGACCCCG
>NZ_JBHWUI010000349.1:0-2415 GCF_042737525.1 Kitasatospora sp. NPDC059973
TGCAACCTCGGCAACGGCAGCGGCTTCTCGGTCCGCGAGGTCATCGAGTCGGTCAAGCGCGTCACCGGCCGCGAGATCCCGGTGGTCACCGCCGAGCGCCGCGCCGGCGACCCCGCCGTCCTGGTGGCCTCCGCCGAGCGTGCCCACCAGAGGCTCGGCTGGACCCCCAAGCGCCCCAACCTCGACGACATCGTCGCCGACGCCTGGAAGTTCACCCTGGAGAAGAACGGCCTCTAGGCCTCGGCCCGCGGTAGTCGGCCCGTGCCGTGAACGAAGCGCCGCTCCCCACCCCGGGGGCGGTGCTTCGCCGTTCCCGTCGCTCGCCGGTGCGCCGGTGGTCAGTGCGCCGGTCTGTCGGTGGTCAGTGCACCGGTCTGTTGGTGGTCAGTGCGCCGGGCGAGCGGCATAGGCGCGCAGGAAGGCCCGCACGCCGGTGGTGACGAGCTCCTCGGTCTCCGCCGGGGCGAGCGGGAACGCCCCCCAGTAGGAACGCTGGGTGATCTCGCTGCCGACGAGCAGGACGAAGTGCTGTGCGGCGCGCTCCGGATCGGGGACGTCCAGCAGTCCGCGGTCGGCCAACCCGCCGAACCGGAAGCCGAGTTCGACCACGGCCCGACGCGGCCCGGCGGCCTGCCAGGCCTCCAGCAGGTCCTTCGGGAGATGCGCCGCCTCGGCGTTGATCTGCCGGACCAGCGCGAAGTGGTCGGCGAACGCCGTCAGCGATCCCACCCAGGCCAGGCCCAGCGCGACGAGGTCCGACTCCAGGTCGGTGACCTTGGCCAGGTGGCGGTCGATGACCTCCAGCTGGGCGTTCCCGACCTGTCCGGTGCTCTCCTGGACGACGGTCCGGAAGAGCAGCTCCTTGCCGGTGAAGTGGTTGTAGATGGTGCGGGTGGACACCCCCGCCTCGGCCGCGATGGCGTCGATGCCGGCGCGGGAGTAGCCGTCCCGGCCGAAGACCGTCCGGGCGGCCCGGGTGATGGCCTGTCGCTTCTCGGCCAGTCCTCTTCGGGGCGCGGTCGGGGTGTCGTTCTCACCGGTCATCGAGGGGCTCCCGAGAAGTTTGCCATAAGCGTTGTACCTATTGCCATGAACGTTGTACTTTACCTGACGGGCCGTCCGATCGGGCGGTGACCGCAGAGACCAACTCCCGGAGACCGTCATGTCCGAGACCCCGTACCGCGTCGCCGTCATCGTCGGCAGCAACCGCCCGGGCCGCGTCGCGCCCACCGTCGCCGAGTGGTTCGTGCGCACCGCCGGGCAGCGGGCCGATCTCGATCTCGATGTCATCGACCTGGCCGACCATCCGCTGCCGCACCTGGGCGAGGAGCCCACGGCCGAGCAGGCCGAGTGCCTCGCCGCGCTCTCGCCCCGGCTGGCCGCCGCCGACGCGTTCGTGGTGGTCACGCCCGAGTACAACCACAGCTTCCCCGCCGTGCTGAAGAACGCGATCGACTGGCACCGCGCCGAGTGGCAGGCCAAGCCGGTCGGCTTCGTCTCGTACGGGGGCCTCGGCGGCGGGCTGCGCGCGGTCGAGCAGCTCCGGCTGATCTTCGCCGAGCTGCACACCGTCACCGTCCGGGACTCCGTCAGCTTCCACAGCGTCTGGGGCGCCTTCGGGGAGGACGGCGAGCCCGTCGACCCGACCGTCCCGACCGGCGCCGCCAAGGGCATGCTCGACCAGCTCACCTGGTGGGCCCACGCGCTGCGGGACGCCCGCGCCGTCCGCCCCTACGGCGCCTGACCGGCCGCCGGTCGCTGGGACACCCGGGCCGCCCCCTCCACGGCGTCGCCCGGGCCGCCCCCTCCACGGCGTCGCCCGGGCCGCCACCACCCCGGTCACCGCCGCCCGCCGGGAGGCGCCGCCGTCGCCGAATCACGCCAAGTCCGCACCTCCTGACGAAACTTCACCAAACCCCCACCGGGCCGTCCCCCACCCCGTACGCTGATTCCGGTACCGGTGGGGGTCGGTGCTTTGGTCCTCCCGGGAGCCGGGGGGTGGGCGGCGGAGCAGGACCCGGGCCACGGCGGTGGTCCGCGCCGGCGCCCCGGGCGCAGCTCGGCCGAACAGGGGGGAGTGACGATGGGGCGGATCCGCGTCCTGGTGGTCGACGACCACCGGATCTTCGCCGAGGCGCTGGCTGCGGCGCTCGCCGCCGAGCCCGACGTGGAGGTCGGCGCGGCCGGCAGCGCGGCCGCCGCCGAGCGCGCCCTGGAGCGTGCCGCCACCGAGGGCCGGGCCTTCGACGTCGTCCTGATCGATGCCGACCTCGGTGCCGACGCCGACGGAGCGCGTACACCGCGCCAACCCGGTGCCGACCCGCCCGAGGCCCTGCGACGGCGCCCGCCGGTGACGCTGCCCGCGCCCCGCCGCCCGGCCGCCGCACCCGGGCCGCCCGCCGGCCCCGGTGTCCC
>NZ_JBHWUI010000350.1:0-2366 GCF_042737525.1 Kitasatospora sp. NPDC059973
AGTTGCATGCCCAAGACCCGAAGCGGAGTGATCTAGCCATGGGCAGGTTGAAGCGGAGGTAAGACTTCGTGGAGGACCGAACCCACCAGGGTTGAAAACCTGGGGGATGACCTGTGGTTAGGGGTGAAAGGCCAATCAAACTCCGTGATAGCTGGTTCTCCCCGAAATGCATTTAGGTGCAGCGTCACGTGTTTCTTGCCGGAGGTAGAGCACTGGATAGGCGATGGGCCTCACCGGGTTACTGACCTTAGCCAAACTCCGAATGCCGGTAAGTGAGAGCGTGGCAGTGAGACTGTGGGGGATAAGCTCCATGGTCGAGAGGGAAACAGCCCAGAACACCGACTAAGGTCCCTAAGCGTGTGCTAAGTGGGAAAGGATGTGGAGTCGCAGAGACAACCAGGAGGTTGGCTTAGAAGCAGCCACCCTTGAAAGAGTGCGTAATAGCTCACTGGTCAAGTGATTCCGCGCCGACAATGTAGCGGGGCTCAAGCACATCACCGAAGTCGTGTCATTGCAGCATATAGGGCCAACGCCTGCTGTGATGGGTAGGGGAGCGTCGTGTGCCGGGTGAAGCGGCGGTGGAAACCAGTCGTGGACGGTACACGAGTGAGAATGCAGGCATGAGTAGCGATACAAGAGTGAGAAACTCTTGCGCCGATTGACCAAGGGTTCCTGGGTCAAGCTGATCTGCCCAGGGTAAGTCGGGACCTAAGGCGAGGCCGACAGGCGTAGTCGATGGACAACGGGTTGATATTCCCGTACCCGCTTTGAAGCGCCAACGTCGAACCTCTTGATGCTAAGCCCGTGAAGCCGGCCCGGAGTCTTCGGACAAAGGGACGTGGTGGAGCCGGTGACCCAACAGGGTAGTAGGTGAGCGATGGGGTGACGCAGGAAGGTAGTCCAGCCCGGGCGGTGGTTGTCCCGGGGTAAGGGTGTAGGCCGAGTGATAGGCAAATCCGTCACTCATTAAGGCTGAGACCTGATGCCGAGCCGATTGTGGTGAAGTGGATGATCCTATGCTGTCGAGAAAAGCCTCTAGCGAGTTTCATGGCGGCCCGTACCCCAAACCGACTCAGGTGGTCAGGTAGAGAATACCGAGGCGTTCGGGTGAACTATGGTTAAGGAACTCGGCAAAATGCCCCCGTAACTTCGGGAGAAGGGGGGCCATTCCTGGTGATGAGTCTTGCACTCTGAGCTGGGGGTGGCCGCAGAGACCAGCGAGAAGCGACTGTTTACTAAAAACACAGGTCCGTGCGAAGCCGTAAGGCGATGTATACGGACTGACGCCTGCCCGGTGCTGGAACGTTAAGGGGACCGGTTAGCTTGGATTCGTCCAGGCGAAGCTGAGAACTTAAGCGCCAGTAAACGGCGGTGGTAACTATAACCATCCTAAGGTAGCGAAATTCCTTGTCGGGTAAGTTCCGACCTGCACGAATGGCGTAACGACTTCTCGACTGTCTCAACCATAGGCCCGGTGAAATTGCATTACGAGTAAAGATGCTCGTTTCGCGCAGCAGGACGGAAAGACCCCGGGACCTTTACTATAGCTTGATATTGGTGTTCGGTTCGGCTTGTGTAGGATAGGTGGGAGACTTTGAAGCAGCAACGCCAGTTGTTGTGGAGTCGTCGTTGAAATACCACTCTGGTCGTGCTGGATGTCTAACCTGGGTCCGTGATCCGGATCAGGGACAGTGTCTGGTGGGTAGTTTAACTGGGGCGGTTGCCTCCTAAAGAGTAACGGAGGCGCCCAAAGGTTCCCTCAGCCTGGTTGGCAATCAGGTGTTGAGTGTAAGTGCACAAGGGAGCTTGACTGTGAGACTGACGGGTCGAGCAGGGACGAAAGTCGGGACTAGTGATCCGGCGGTGGCTTGTGGAAGCGCCGTCGCTCAACGGATAAAAGGTACCCCGGGGATAACAGGCTGATCTTCCCCAAGAGTCCATATCGACGGGATGGTTTGGCACCTCGATGTCGGCTCGTCGCATCCTGGGGCTGGAGTAGGTCCCAAGGGTTGGGCTGTTCGCCCATTAAAGCGGTACGCGAGCTGGGTTTAGAACGTCGTGAGACAGTTCGGTCCCTATCCGCTGTGCGCGTAGGAGTGTTGAGAAGGGCTGTCCCTAGTACGAGAGGACCGGGACGGACGAACCTCTGGTGTGCCAGTTGTCCTGCCAAGGGCATGGCTGGTTGGCTACGTTCGGGAGGGATAACCGCTGAAAGCATCTAAGCGGGAAGCCTGCTTCGAGATGAGCACTCCCACCTCCTTGAGAGGGTAAGGCTCCCAGTAGACGACTGGGTTGATAGGCCGGATATGGAAGCCTCGTAAGGGGTGGAGTTGACCGGTACTAATAGGCCGAGGGCTTGTCCTCAG
>NZ_JBHWUI010000351.1:0-2365 GCF_042737525.1 Kitasatospora sp. NPDC059973
GTGCCGACCATGAGGGCGGTGGGGGTGGCGAGGCCGAGGGCGCAGGGGCAGGCGATGATCAGGACGGCGACGGCGGCGGTGAAGGCCTGGGTGGGGTTGTCGGTGGTGAGGAGCCAGGTGGTGAGGGTGGTGAGGGCGAGCAGGATGACGGTGGGGACGAAGACGGCGGAGATGCGGTCGGCGAGGCGTTGGGCGGCGGCTTTGCCGTTCTGGGCGTCTTCGACGAGGGTGGCGATGCGGGCGAGTTGGGTGTCGGCGCCGACGTGGGTGGCTTCGACGACGAGGCGGCCGCCGGCGTTGAGGGTGGCGCCGGTGACGGTGTCGCCGACGGTGACCTCGACCGGGACGGACTCGCCGGTGAGCATCGAGGCGTCCACCGCGGAGGAGCCCTCGACCACGGTGCCGTCCGTCGCGATCTTCTCCCCCGGACGCACCACGAACCGCATCCCGGGAGCGAGTTCGGCGATCGGGAGGCGAACCTCGACGCCGCCGCGCAGCACGGTGACGTCCTTGGCGCCGAGCTCCAGCAGTGCCGTCAGCGCGGCGCCGGCGGTCCGCTTGGCGCGCGCCTCGAAGTAGCGGCCGGCCAGCACGAACGCGACGATGCCGGCCGCCGCCTCCAGGTAGATGTCGGCCGAGCCGTCACCGCGGGCGAGGCTGAACTCGAAGGCGTGCCGCATGCCCGGCATCCCCGCATGCCCGAGGAACAGGGCCCAGAGCGACCAGCCGAAGGCGGCCAGCGTGCCGAGCGAGACCAGGGTGTCCATGGTCGCGGCGCCGTGCTTCAGGTTGGTCCAGGCGGCCCGGTGGAAGGGCCAGGCCGCGTAGGTGACGACCGGCGCCGCGAGGGTGAGCGAGAGCCACTGCCAGTTGTCGAACTGCAGGGCCGGCACCATGGCCATCGCGATCACCGGCACCGCCAGGGCCAGCGCGGTGGCCAACCGCTGCCGCAGTGGGGCGAGTTCGTCCGGTCCGGCACCGGCCTCCGCCCCCTGTGCACCGGCCTCCGCCGGCCGCGCGGCCGGCGCCCGCGCGGTGTCGGGGGCCGGGAGGGCCGCAGTGTAGCCGGTGGCCTCGACGGTGGCGACCAGGTCCGCGATCCGGACGCCGTCGGCCACGACCGCCCGGGCCTTCCCGGTCGCGTAGTTGACCGTGGCCTCGACCCCCTCCATCCGGTTGAGCTTCTTCTCGATCCGGGCCGCGCAGGACGCGCAGGTCATGCCGCCGATCCGGAGGTCCACCTCCGTGGAGGCGGGTGCCTGAGTGGTCATCTGGGCTCCTCGTGGTGCGTCGTCGGTGGCGCCCTCGGCGCGACCGTCTTGCGGGTGCTGCGGGGGCGGGCCCTCGGGACCGCCCCCGTTGGTACCCCCCAGGGGTACCGGTCCGGTCAGATCCGGCCGGCCAGCGCGTAGCCCGCGCCGTCGATCGCCGCACGCAGCACCTCGTCGTCCGGCTCGGCCTCGGACACGACGGTGACCAGGCCGGCCTCGACGTCCACCTCGACGGCGGTGACGCCTGGCAGGCCCGTCACCGCCCGGCCGACGGCCTGCTCGCAGTGGCCGCAGGTCAGGCCGGTGACCGCGTAGGCCGTGGTCACGGCGCCGATGGTGGCGACGGTCGTGGCGCCGGTGGAGCAGGTGCCGGTGGTGGAGCAGCAGGACATGGTTTCCTCCGGTGCGGTCGGCGAGCCTTCGTGATGCCCGCGGCTCGATACCCCCCAGGGGTATCGCTTGGGCATGACTCCATTAGTACCCCCGGGGGGTATCCAGCGCAACCCTTGGCGCGCACCGGTCGGCCCCGACGCGCGCCACTCGCCGGATCGACGGACCTGGCAGGATGGGGGCATGGAACGTGTGCTGGGAGTGGGCGGGTACTTCATGCGGGCCACCGACCCGGTGGCGCTGGGCGCCTGGTACCGCGATTGCCTCGGTCTGGACGCCGACGAGCACGGCCTGTGGCAGCAGGAAGCCGGGCCGACGGTGTTCGCGGCCTTCGAGTCCGGAACGGACTACTTCGGCTCCCCCGCGCAGCGGACGATGCTCAACTTCCGCGTCCGCGACCTGGCGGCGATGCTCGCGCAACTCCGCGCCAAGGGCGCGGACGTGGCCGAGGAGACCCAGGACATGGCGGGCGTCGGCCGGTTCGGCTGGGTCACCGACCCCGAGGGCAACCGCATCGAACTGTGGCAGCCCAGCTGACGGCCCCGCCGCGCGGGCGGTGACCACCGGCCGGGCGCGTCACGGGCCCGGCCGGGGTTCGTCCCGGCCCCACCGCCGCCGGCCCCCGGTCCATCGTGGCGGGGGCCGGCGGGCGGGTCAGGAGGAGCGGCGGGGGCGGCCCCGGCGGGGCGCGCCGGCCTTGCCGG
>NZ_JBHWUI010000352.1:0-2292 GCF_042737525.1 Kitasatospora sp. NPDC059973
GGCGGCCGCGGCCCGGGGCGGGGGAGCGCGGGGCGCGGCGTGACGGGGCGGGTGAGCGCGGGGCGCGGCGTGACGGGGCCGCGGCGTGAGGGCGGCGGTGGTTCGGCGCGGGAGCGGGTGTCTTCGGGCCGGTCAGTCCGGTGCGCCGCCGGTGACCGCGGCCGTGATCCGGCGGGCCGCGAAGTCCGTACCGCAGACGAAGCGCAGCAGCGGGCCGAAGGAGTTCGCCGCGGACAGCCCGGTGAAGTACAGCCCCGGCACCGAGGATTCGAAGCCGCCGGTCAGCCGGGGCGCCCCGTCCGCCGTGCGCCGCACCGCCCGCCGCAGGCCCGGGTCGAGCAGTTCCAGGCGGTCGACGTCCACCCGGTAGCCGGTGGCCGCCAGCACGTGGTCGACCTCCAGGGCGCCGGTGAGGCCGCGCAGCCGCAGCCGGACGGCGCCCGCCCGCTCCCGCGCGGACTCCACCGAACACCCGGTGAGCACCGGCACGCCCGCGTCCTCGACCCGTTCGCGCAGCCACCAGGCACCGGCCGGGCCGAGCACCGTCCGCACCCGGCCGGCCCGGACGCCGTCGGGGAGATGACGGAAGGCCCAGGGGGCGCGGCAGTAGCCGAGGAGGTTCCAGCCGGGCCCGAGTTCGGTGCCCGGGTACCGGGCGCGCACGGCCGCCGGCCGCTCTCCCGGCAGGTCCGCCCCGGGCGCGGTCCCGAACCGCAGCCGGGCCGTCCGGGCCACCAGCGTGGGCCGCGCCCCGGCCTCGGCCAGCAGGGCGGCGCTCTCCAGCGCCGACTGCCCGGCGCCGACCACCGCGATCCGGCGCCCCGCGAAGCGGCCCAGGTCCGCGTGGTCCGAGGTGTGCGAGCCGAGGCCCGCCTCCCGCAGCGCGGCCAGTTCGCCGGGGACGTGGGCGAAGGCCCGCAGCCCGGTGGCGAGTACCACGGCCCGGCTCCGGAACTCCTCACCGGTGTCCAGCCGCAGCCGGAAGACACCGTGGTCGTAGCCGATGCCGAGTACCGAGCAGCGCTCGACCCCGGGCACGCACCGCTGCTGGAACCAGTCGCCGTAGGCGATGAACTCCGCGATCGGCACGGGATAGCGGTCGCCGACCGGCGCCAGGCCCAGGGCCGTCCGGTGGTCGGACAGCCGGTGCCCAGGGGCGGGCGCGGAGATGTTCGAGGCACGCGGGGTGGACTTCAGGAACATCCCGGCGGGCATGTGGTCGCGCCACCCCGCCATCGGCTCCCCGAACACCCGCAGGTCGCTGCCCCGCGCCGCCAGGTGGGCGGCCGTCGCGAGCCCGTACGGCCCGGCCCCCACGACGGCGATCGGCAGTCGGCGATGCGTCGGCACGGACGCCTCCCGGAGTACTCGGACGTCCCTCCAGAATGCCCCTTCGGCCGGTCGGCGGCATCAGGTGCGTGGACGAACCGGCCCGCCCGGGCGTGCGGACCTGCGCCGGCTCAGCCGACCAGCCGGGACAGCTCGATCGAGTGGCCGGTCCGCTCCACCTTGGCGCGGAGGTAGCGGACGTTGCTGGCCGACAGGTGCACCCCGGTCGGCACCCGGCGCTCGACCGTGACGCCGAGGCCGGCGAGCTGGTCCGCCTTGTCCGGGTTGTTGCTCAGCAGGTCGATGCCGGTGGTGCCGAGCGCCGCCAGCATCTGGGCGGCGGCGGTGTAGTCGCGCCCGTCCTCGGGCAGGCCCAGCGCGGTGTTGGCGTCATAGGTGTCGAGCCCGGCGTCCTGGAGGGCGTAGGCGTCCAGCTTGTTGTACAGCCCGATGCCCCGGCCCTCCTGCCGCAGGTACAGCAGGTAGCCGCCGGCCTCGGCGATCCGCTCCACCGACTCGCGCAGCTGGGGCCCGCAGTCGCAGCGGTCCGAGCCGAAGACGTCGCCGGTCAGGCACTCCGAGTGCAGCCGCACCAGCGGCGTCCCGCCCTCCGGGGTGCTGCCGAAGGCGAGCGCCAGGTGCTCGGCGCCGTCGGCCAGGCCGTGGAAGGTGAACACCTCGGCGTCCGCGCGGTACCCGTCCGGGAAGGTGAGCGGGATGCGCACCCGAGAGCGCACCGTGGCGGCGCCGGGCTGCGTCGGAGCGGTGCCAGGCTGCGTCGGGGCAGGCTGCGGCATGGGCGGGGCCTCCGTTACCGGGGTGATGGTCGGACCCCGACGGTACTCGGTAGTTCCAATTTGAACAACTGTGTTCCGAGCCGCCCGCACCGGGGTGGAGTGGGACGGCGCAGGCTCGCAACGCCTCGTGGGGCCCGCCTGTTCCCACCGGCCACGACGGAGGGGG
>NZ_JBHWUI010000353.1:0-2099 GCF_042737525.1 Kitasatospora sp. NPDC059973
GGCGCACAGTGTGCGCCGACCCCGGGCCTTGTTCGTTCACCCGGTGCCCGATCCGCCGGACGCTCAGGCCTTGGCGACGATCTCCAGCAGCGTGAAGTCGCGTTCCTGCGGATCGGCGGTCTCGCCGACCGGCGTCCACTTGTTCTTCTGCAGCTCGAAGGACTTGGCCTCGGTGCCCGTCACCATGTGGACGCTCACCGCGTAGTCGTTCCCCTTCGCCCCGTACACGGCGGGGAGTTCGAGGCCGAGGTAACCGGGGGCGCCGGTGACCTTGAAGCAGAAGCGGCCGTGGCCGACGGGGTCGGTCGTCTGCATGGCCCGGGCGGTGACCTCCAGCAGGCCGGGCGCGCTGTCGCAGGTGGCGAGGGTGATGTGCCCGTCGCCCCGCTTGAGCCTGATCCCGCGCTCCTTGAAGATCGCGTCGGCGCCCGGGTAGGCGAAGTCCTCCACCGCCGGCGGCGGGGTGACGTCGTCCGCCACGGCGGCGGTGCTCGGCCCGGGCGCCGCCGTGGCACCCACCGCGGTCAGGCCGGACAGTGCCACGGCGCCTACGGCAACGCAGGTGATCAGCAATCGGGAAAGCGGCCTCATGGTTTCATTTCCCCTCGTCATAGAACGCGATGAATCGCGCGCACATCAGCGGATTTAGAAGCGAGACAGAAGCGATACGGCGGCGGACACGGCGGCGTACGGGTAGTGCGCTCGGCATTGCGTGGAATATGCCCGTCGGTACGGAAACGGACAGCGGGCCCCGCGGCCGCCACCGTCAGGCCCGCCGTGAGCTGCTCCCCTGCGCCCGCGCGGACCGGCCGCCCATTGATATCACGCCCCGAGCGCCCGGTGAAAGGACCGGACTCGGGCCGTCGTCCGGCGACATCCGGAGGCGCACGCACCACTTTTCATGGTCAACTCCCGGTCAATTCCCTTTCCGGCCAACCTGCGCACGGAATGCGCGGCGCCGCACACCCTGGTGCGCCGCCGGATTGGCGCCATACGATCGTGAACAATGCGACGTCGAACGATGCCGCCCGGGGGCGGGTCCGGCGACGGGCCCTGCTGAGACTTTGAGGGGATATGACCAAAGCGATACCCAAGAAGGCCGGTTTATCGGCGCGACGGATGCGCACCCGGCTCACCGCGATCTCCACGCTTTCGCTGGCACTGACCGTCTTCGGGACGGCGGTGGCGGGGGCCGTCCCCGCCGACCCCGGTCCCGCACCGCTCGACCCCGGCGCCCGCGCCCTGGTGGTCGAGGCCTGGGCAGCCGGCGGGTCGGCGACCAAGGACGCCGCGGCCGGGGTCCTGACCGGCACGGACGCCGAGATCACCGCGTTCCTGGCGACCGGCCTCCAGCGCGCGACGGCCGAGGACGAGCGCTTCGCCGTCCTGAAGATGCTCGGCTCCTCCGGCGCCGGGGTGCGCGACGCCGCCCAGCGGGCGCTCAGCGGATCCGACGCCGATCTACACCAGTTCGTGCTGGCGGGCTTCCAGGCACCGTTGCAGGAGGACCGGCGGGCCTCCGCGCTGGCGGCCATAAACCTCGGCGGCCGCGCGGTCCGGGACGCGGCGCAGCGGGCGCTCGACGACGGCTCCGCCAAGGCGCTGACCGACTTCCTCACCACGGGTCTGGCCCAGGCCCAGCAGGAGGACGACCGCGTCCAGGTCGTGAAGATCATGCAGGCCGGCGGCCCGGAGGTGCAGAAGCTCGCGCAGCGGGCGCTGGACGGCACCCCGGACGACATCACGGACTTCCTGGAGAACGGTCAGGAACTGGCCCGCGCGCGGGACCAGGAGACGCTCACGATCGCCCAGCTCGCCGAGGTGGCCACGCAGGCCGGGAAGCGGGCGAAGGCGGAGACCGAGGCGGCGAAGGAGGCGGCGGCGCGGGCCGAACAGGCCTCGCGGCTGGCCAAGGAGGCCGCGGAGAAGGCGGCGGCGGAGACGGCTGCCGCGAAGGACGACCTCGTCCGGGCCGGGCAGGCCGCGAACCGGGCCGCCGAGGCGGCCGAGGGTGCGGCCAACGCGGCGCGGACCGCGATCCAGGCGTCCAACGCGGCGGTGTCCGCCGCCCGTACGGCCGCGAACGCGGCCAGCTCCCG
>NZ_JBHWUI010000354.1:0-1898 GCF_042737525.1 Kitasatospora sp. NPDC059973
CGCCCCGGGGGGGGCGCGGGGCCCGCGCCCCGGCCGCTCCGGCGCCGGGCCGTCGCCCGTGCCGCGCGCCGCGAGTTCGCTCAGCCGTTCGTGCAGGGCGGCCGCCCCGGGCCGCTCGGCGGGCTCCTTCGCCAGGCAGGCCCGGATCAGCGGGGCCAGCTGCGGAGGGACGTCCGTCAGGTCGGGCTCCTCGTGGACGACCCGGTACAGCATCACTTCGGAGGAGGCGCCCGAGCCGAACGGGGTGTCCCCGGTGAGCGCGTACGCGAGCGTCGCCCCGAACGCGAAGACGTCCGTCGCGGGTGTCACGGCGGCGCCGCGGACCTGCTCGGGGGCGAGGAAGCCGGGGGAGCCCACCGCCGTGCCGACGTGCGTGAGCGTGCTGGCGCCGCGGGACCAGGCGATCCCGAAGTCGATGATCCGCGGCCCGCGGGGCGAGAGCAGGATGTTGGACGGCTTGAGGTCCCGGTGGACGACCCCGGCCTCGTGCACCTTGACCAGGCCGTCGGCCAGGGCGGCGCCGATCCTGGCGGCCTCCGGCCAGCTCAGCGGTCCGCCGTCGCCGACCCGCTTGTAGAGCGAGGGCCCGGGGACGTACGCGGTGGCCAGCCAGGGCCGGTCGGTCTCGATGTCGGAGCCGACCACCCGCGCCGTGCAGCCGCCCCGGATCCTGGACGCGGCGGCGATCTCCCGGGCGAAGCGGGTGCGGAACTCCAGGTCCTCGGCCAGCTCGGCGCGGATCAGCTTGAGCGCGACCCGCTGCCCGCGCCGGTCCGAGCCGAGGTAGACGACGCCCATGCCGCCGGCTCCGAGGCGCCGGTGCAGCCGGTACGGCCCGACGATGCGGGGGTCCTCACGCCTCAGCCGCATCATCGCCATCATCGTTCCCCGTCAGCCTGTGGATGAGGCCCCGTCGGTTGGGGCATCGTCAGTTCCTGTCGGGCACAGCTTACGGACTGCCTGCTGCGGTGTGCTGATACGCAACACCTGAACCCTCCGTGCGATTGTCCGATCTTGCACTGACAGTCGCGCGCGGGGTGGCGGGAGCGCTTCTCGGGGTCGGCTCTCAGGGTTCCCCCGGGGGTCCGGTGGAGGGACTCTCCCCCTTCGGTAGTACTCCTCAAGTCGGAGCGTCATCCTCGGGGATGCCCGGAGAACAGTACGACGGCATGACGTCCGACCACCCCCTCGGGCCATAGCGTTGTCCTCAGCGGTGGACGGGGAGCTCGTCCCCCGAGGTAAGCCGTCCACCGCGTCCACTTAGACCCGTCGGTCGGCACGAGCAGCGCACGACCAGAGCGGCGCAGGAATCAGGAGTGAGGGCATGGCATCGCAGCTCACGGGGTCACCCCGCCGCCGTCGGCCGGCCTTCACCCAGCGCCAGGCCGCGGAGCCGACCAGGCACCCGGCGGTGGCGCTGGCGATCGCCCTGCCCTGCGCCGTGCTGCTGGTCATCCTCTTCGGGGGCTGGGAGCAGATGGCGAACCAGGCGCAGGCCGTCGCCGAACTGATCACCCACTGACCGATCGACCCGTGATCCCGGCCGGCGCACCTGCCCGGCCGGCCACTGAACGGGCACTGATCCCCTGGGGACGGGGAGCCAGTGCCGCCGGGGAAGGCCGCGCACCGCGTTGACCCGCGGACGGGCGGGAGTGGTGCGCAGAGCACCCCGGCAGGCGGAGATGCCGTGTACGGACGTCGGTGAGGGCGTCCGTACACGGCTCTTCTTCGTTCCCGGGCGGCCGACCGCGGAACAGCGCGCCAGCAGCCGACCGCTGCGGAACGGCAGTCACGCCGGCCACGACAGCGGTCCCGGAAACGCAGAAGGCCGGGGCCGTGATCCATGGATCACGGCCCCCCCCCCGTAAATTGAGCGATAAAGGGATTTAAAAACATAA
>NZ_JBHWUI010000355.1:0-1863 GCF_042737525.1 Kitasatospora sp. NPDC059973
GAACCCCGCGCCCGGGCCCGGGTCACCCGCGGCGGCGCTCAGCCGGAGGGGCGCCGGGCCCGGGTGGGCGGCGCCGGGGAAGACCTCGCAGCCCTCGGCCGGCAGCTCCTCGATCGCCTCGTTGGCGGCCGAGGGCACCCCGAGCCACCGGACGCCCGCCGCGACCGCCGCCCGCGCCTGGCGCAGCCCCGGTTCACCCCAGCCGAGCAGCTCGACCGCGAGACCGGGCGCGACGAGCAGCCGCCGGTAGTGCCGCCCCGACGCCGGGTCCGCCGCGCTGGGACCGACGGCCCGCAAAGCGGCCGCCATCCGGACCCGGGCGCACTCGTGGCCACCGTTCGCCGAGCCGACCCGGTCGTAGAGGTAGCCGAGGTAGTGGGGCGTGCCGATCACCGCCTGGGCCTCCTCGGCCGCCTCGCGGGCCAGGGCGGAGCCCGGGTCGCCGTCGTCCTCGGGCTCCAGCGAACCGCCGGGGAGCGAGACGATGCCGTCCTTGGGGTTGACCAGGGTCAGCACCCGGCCGTCGGGCGCGAAGAGCCAGCCCCACGACTGCTTCACCGACAGCCCGGCCGGCACCCGCTCGCCCGGCCGCCACGGCCAGCCCGCCGTGGGACGCCGTCGCACCCTGCCCAGCAGCTCGGCGATCTCCGCGCTGTACTCGATCCGGCTCATGCGTCCCCCTTTCGGTGTCGGGCTCGCCGGACCGACGGTGCGCGGGGAGGACCTGCGTGCGCGGTACAGGGCGGAGCGGCGGAGGCGGCGGCGTGGGGCACCGCGCGCTTCTCCTGTTGATCTTCCCCGAAATCTTCCCCGAACAGGCGGTCGATGAACAGTCCCCAGCGCCGCTTGGTGGACACGGAGGCCTCACCCGGGTGGTCAGCCCAGCGGCCCACCCCCCTCCGGACGCCGGTCGCCGGGGTCCGACGCCCCGCCGGGCCACGGCGGCGCGCCGGAGGGCGGCGCGGCCCCCGGCGGCGGCGCGGCGGGCAGCGGGAAGCCGGGCAGCGGTACGGCTCCGGGCGGGAACGGCACCCCCAGCGCGGCATCGTCGGCGAGCGCGTCGACCACCTCCCGGGCGGTCATCGGCCTCAGCCGGCCGGCCGCCAGGGCCCAGCCGCGCACCACCGGACCACCGGGCGCCGCAGGGTCCCCGTGCAGCAGGAGGGCGCCCGCCCCGCCGAGTGCCACCCCCGCCGCCAGGGTGGCGCAGAACGCCTCGGCGTCCCGGCCGCCGAGGAGGACCCGCCCGCCGTCGCCGCGCACGTCCGCCGCGGCGGTGAGGTGCTCGCCGTCCTCCGGGCCGTGGCAGCGCAGGGTCAGCAGGTGGCCGCCCTCCCCGGCGCCCTCGGCCAGCGCCAGGTACACCCCGGTGACGTGGTGCATCACCGCCACCAGCCGCGACTGCCCGGACGGGCCGTCGCCGACCACGTCCAGCAGCGCGGCGCAGGCGATCGAGATCCGCACCCGGGCCAGGTGGTCGTCGACGAGGACCGGGAGCAGCTCGGTCAGCTGCTCCCCGCCGTAGACGAAGGGCTCGCCGGCCAGCTCGGGGTCGGCCGCGTAGGCGACGCGTGCCGCCGCCGATCCGGGGTCGAGGCCGAAGGCCTCGCAGTAGTCCCGGTAGTCGGCCGGCTCGAACACCCTCAGGTGCACCTCGATGCCCTGCCCGCGCAGGGCCCGGAGCCGGGCCTGCGTCCGCCACAGGTAGTCCCGGAAGCCGAGCGGGCCGAACAGCCCGAGCCGGGCCAGCTCGGCGAAGTCGGCGGCGTGGACGGCCAGCGCCAGCGCCACCGGCTGCGGCGGCACACCGCGCGAGCCGCCCCGCTGCCGCGCCCGGACGCCGGGGCCGCCTCCCCCACCGGC
>NZ_JBHWUI010000356.1:0-1828 GCF_042737525.1 Kitasatospora sp. NPDC059973
GTCGAGCGCGACGACGCGGGTCTCCCCGTCCCCGTAGACCTTGTTGAGGCCGGTGGCGCGGGCGGCCGCCCGGCCGGTACGGACGGCGGTTGCGGTCGACGTGGTCACGGGGTGCTCCTTGGGATCGGGCTGCGGACGGCGCCGGGGGTGCGGGACGGCTCCGGAGGGCCGGTCTGCGCAGGGGTTCGGCGGTATCTCCATGCTCGGCCACGTGGTCACGGCTTCTCGTCGCTCCGCCGGACGGTTGGCCTGACCACCGCTGGGCGTACGTCCGGAGAAAGCCCTCATCCTCGGGTATGACGTCAACCCTTACCTGATCCCGCTGGCCGGATAGCACGCTCGGATTGGCCAAATCACGAACTGTTCGTCAGATGGCAAGGAAACATGACAACTTCCCTGGCTGGGAACATGCGAAAGGGGGAGGCGGGCGACTAGGCTCGGGGATGGCCCGCACGGGGACGGAGCACCACCTCCGACTGTCGGCAGGGCAGGTCCTTGAAGGCCCGGATGGTGGAACGCAGACACGGGCAGCTTAAAACTGCTTGGCCGTGAGGCCGTGCCGGTTCGAGTCCGGCTCCGGGCACCGCTCGACCCGCGGGGACGCCACCGGGCGTCCCCGCCGGGCGCCGCTCCCCGGATCCTCCTTGCGGCGTATCCCTATTCTTTTGCCAACCCATTACCCTTGTGGTGCGGGCGGTGCAGTGCCGCCACGGAGGGAATGAGCAATGAGAAGCAGCAACCCGGTCTTCTCGCGGGAGGGGTCCTTCACCCGCGAGCCCGGCTACGCGGGTTTCGGTACCACGCAGGCCCCGCCGGCCGGGAGCCCGTACGCCGCAGGCCCCCCCGGCCAGAGCAGCCCGTACGGCGACAACCCGTACGGCAACAACCCCTACGCCCAGCAGCCGCAGGGCCAGGCTCCGCTGACCGACGAGCAGCTGGTCGAGATGTACGGCGCGCCGTCCGCCGGCCCGCTGGACACCGGGCGGATGACGCTCGACGACGTCGTCGCACGCACCGCCATGACGTTGCTCACCCTGGTCGCCTTCGGCGGGCTGGCCTGGTTCGCGCTGCCGGACCGGAACTTCGGCCTGGCCATCGGCGCCTCGCTGATCGCCTTCGTGGTCGGCCTGGTGATCTCGTTCAAGCGGAGTGTCAGCCCGCCGCTGATCCTGCTCTACGCGGGCCTGGAGGGCTTCGCGCTCGGTGCCGTCACCAAGGTGTTCAACACCATCTGGCCGGGCATCGCGATCCAGGCGGTACTGGGCACGGCGGCGGTCTTCGCGGCGATGCTGATCGCCTACAAGACCGGCCGGATCCGGGTCACCCCGCGGTACACGCGGATCGGCATCGCGATCGCCATGGGCTTCGTGCTCCTGCTGCTGGTCAACGCGGTCGCGTCGATGTTCGGTGCGGAGATGGGGCTGCGCTCCGGCCCGCTGGGCATCGTGGTGGGCCTGGTCGGCATCGGCCTCGGCGCGTTCTTCCTCTCGCTGGACTTCGCGGCCATCGAGCAGGCCATCGCCCAGGGCGCCCCGCAGAAGGAGTCCTGGCGGGCCGCCTTCGGGCTCACCCTGTCGCTGGTCTGGATCTACATCGAGATGCTGCGGCTGATCGCGATCCTGCGCGGCGACGACTGATCACCGCGCCCCCCGCGCACTGCCGCCGGGCCCCGGAGCCTTCCGCTCCGGGGCCCGGCGGCTTTCGTCTAGGCTCGCGCCATGCCTGAAGCAGCCTCCCTCGCCGAAGCCGTCGACGCCCTGGCGGACCGTTTCCGCTCGATGCCGCAGAGCCGGCTGCTGGGAGCCGTCCCCGGCCACCCCTCCCGGGC
>NZ_JBHWUI010000357.1:0-1800 GCF_042737525.1 Kitasatospora sp. NPDC059973
GCCCGGCAGCGTGCGCTGCCGGGCCCTTCCACGTGCCTGTCGGCCCACGGGCCGCTACTGCTCGCCCTTGGCCTCGTCGGCCTTCTTCTTGTCCTGGGCCTCGCCCTCTTCGATCACGGCCTCCGCGACCGCGGCCATCGTCATCCGACGGTCCATCGAGGTCTTCTGGATCCACCGGAACGCGGCCGGCTCGTTCAGCCCGAACTTGGTCTGCAGCACGCTCTTCGCCCGGTCCACCAGCTTCCGGGTCTCCAGCCGCTGGGTGAGGTCCTGGATCTCCTCCTCCAGCGTCCGCATCTCGGTGTACCGGGAGACGGCCATCTCGATCGCGGGGACCAGGTCGCTCTTGCTGAACGGCTTCACGATGTACGCCATCGCGCCCGCGTCCCGCGCCCGGTCCACCAGCTCGCGCTGCGAGAACGCGGTCAGCATCAGCACGGGCGCCAGGTGCGCCTCGTGGATCTGCTCGGCGGCGGAGAGCCCGTCCAGGACGGGCATCTTCACGTCCAGGATCGCCAGGTCGGGCCGCAGCTCCTCGACCAGCTTCAGCGCCGTCGCCCCGTCCCCGGCCTCGCCGACGACCGTGTACCCCTCCTCTTCGAGCATCTCCTTCAGGTCGAGGCGGATCAACGCCTCGTCCTCGGCGATCACAATTCGGGTGATCTGGGGCATGTCGGTCTCAAGCGGCTCTGCCTGCTCGTCGGCGGTGCTCACGGGGCTCCTCGTTCCGGCGGGGTACTGCATCAATGAGGGTACCTACACCCACCCGCGGACGCGCACGCGGTATGCTGTCGCAGTCGCACCCGGCCGGGTTGGCGGAATAGGCTTACGCGGATGTCTCAAACACATCTGTCCGAAAGGACATGCGGGTTCGAATCCCGCACCCGGCACTTCACGCGGTATTCCCGCTGAATGAGGAATTCACCGGATCCGGTGGATGGTCGCGGATTCTCCCCGATGTCACCCGGGCAGCACACACGCTGAGCGACATGACTCCGCCCTCAGTGCGCGAACAAGCCGTCCGTCTCCTTCGCCAAGGCGTCCGCAACACCGACGTAGCACGGAGGCTCGGCGTCCCACCCGGCACCGTCTCCTGGTGGAAACACGAAGATCGTGCCAAGCACGGCACGCTTCCCGGGCGCAAGCGGTCGACCTGCGTCCACTGCCACGGAGACGAGATGAACCGCTCCGCCTACGCTTACCTGCTCGGCCTCTATCTGGGTGACGGCCACATCAGCCGGCCCGAGCAGCACCGCACGGCGAGCCTGTCCATCTCCTGCGACGACAACTGGCCGGGAATCATGGATTCCGCCGAGAAGGCCATGCGCGAAGTGATGCCGCACAACAAACCGTGCCGCGTCCGCCGAACCGGCTCCCACGACGTGAAGCTGTACTCCCAGCACCTGACCTGCTACTTCCCCCAGCACGGCGCCGGTAAGAAGCACGAGCGCCTCATCGCCCTGCGGCCCTGGCAACAGGAGATCGTCGAAGCCCACCCGTGGGAGTTCCTGCGCGGCCTGATCCACTCCGACGGCTGCCGCATCACCAACTGGGCGACCCGCACCGTCAACGGTGTCGTCCGCCGCCACGAATACCCGCGCTACTTCTTCACCAACACCTCGACCGACATCGTCGCCCTCCTCACCTCGACCCTCGACGCCGTCGGCGTGCGGTGGAAGACCTCCGTCCCCCGCCCCACCGGCCAGGTCAACGTCTCCATCGCCCGCAAGGCCTCCGTCGCCCTCATGGACGCCCACATCGGCCCCAAGTACTGATGGCGGCGCGCTCCCCCGGGAGCGC
>NZ_JBHWUI010000358.1:0-1779 GCF_042737525.1 Kitasatospora sp. NPDC059973
CGCGTGCACGGCCGCACCCTCCGCCGGGCCGCCGGTGCGGCCCGGCGCACCGCCCGGCCCGCGTGCCGCGGCGGTGCCCCGACAGCGCGAGGAGGCACCCAGCACATGACGGTCTACCTGCCCCCGGGTCAGCCCGGAAGCATCGTCGCCTACCGGCCCCGCTACGAGCACTGGATCGGCGGCCGCTGGACGCCGCCGGTCCGCGGCGAGTACTTCGAGAACCCCAGCCCGGTCACCGGTGAGGTCTTCACCGAGGTCGCCCGCGGCACCGCCGAGGACATCGAGGCCGCGCTCGACGCCGCCCACGCCGCCGCCCCCGCCTGGGGCCACACCCCGCCCGCCGAACGCGCCCAGGTGCTGCTGCGGATGGCCGACCGGATCGCCGACCACCTGGAGGAGCTGGCGGTCGCGGAGAGCTGGGACAACGGCAAGCCGGTGCGCGAGACGCTGGCCGCCGACCTGCCGCTGGCCGTCGACCACCTGCGCTACTTCGCGGGCGCGCTGCGCGCCCAGGAGGGCGGCCTCTCCCAGCTGGACGAGGACACCGTGGCGTACCACTTCCACGAGCCGCTGGGCGTGGTCGGCCAGATCATCCCGTGGAACTTCCCGATCCTGATGGCGGTCTGGAAGCTCGCCCCGGCGCTGGCGGCCGGCAACGCGGTGGTGCTCAAGCCCGCCGAGCAGACCCCGGCCTCGATCCTGCTGCTGGTCGAGCTCACCGCGGACCTGCTGCCGCCCGGCGTGCTCAACGTGGTCAACGGCTTCGGCCTGGAGGCCGGCCGCCCGCTGGCCGCCAGCCCCCGGATCCGGAAGATAGCCTTCACCGGCGAGACCACCACCGGCCGGCTCATCTCCCAGTACGCCAGCGGCAATCTGATCCCGGTCTCGCTGGAGCTCGGCGGCAAGAGCCCCAACCTGTTCTTCGCCGACGTCGCGGCCGAGCAGGACGCCTTCTACGACAAGACCCTGGAGGGCTTCGCGATGTTCGCCCTCAACCAGGGCGAGGTCTGCACCTGCCCGAGCCGGGCGCTGATCCAGTCCGCCGTCTACGACCGCCTGCTCTCCGACGGCCTGGAGCGGGTGCGGGCGATCCGCCAGGGCGACCCGCTGGACACCGCGACCCAGGTCGGCGCGCAGGCCAGCGACGACCAGCTGAAGAAGATCCTCTCGTACATCGAGATCGGCCAGGCCGAGGGGGCCAAGGTGCTGACCGGTGGCGAGCGGGCCGACCTCGGCGGCTCGCTGGCCGGCGGCTACTACGTGACGCCCACCGTCTTCGAGGGCGTGAACAGCATGCGGATCTTCCAGGAGGAGATCTTCGGCCCGGTCCTCTCGGTCGCCCGCTTCGAGGACTTCGACGACGGCATCGCCCAGGCCAACGACACCCCGTACGGCCTCGGCGCGGGCGTCTGGAGCCGGGACGGCGCCACCGCCTACCGGGCCGGGCGGGCGATCCAGGCCGGGCGGGTCTGGACCAACTGCTACCACCTCTACCCCGCGCACGCGGCGTTCGGCGGCTACAAGAACTCCGGCATCGGCCGGGAGAACCACAAGGCCGTGCTGGAGCACTACCAGCAGACCAAGAACCTGCTGGTCAGCTACTCCCCGGACGCCCTGGGCTTCTTCTAGGCCGGGCACCGGGCGCCCGGCCGGGCACCGGGCGCTCCCGACGGACGCGAAAGGCGGAGTGGGGCGTGGGGACCGGCCGCGAGCCCCCCCCCCCCCCCACCCCCGGGGGCGCGGCGCGGGGCCCCCCGCGGGGCCCCCCCCCCCCGGTGG
>NZ_JBHWUI010000359.1:0-1761 GCF_042737525.1 Kitasatospora sp. NPDC059973
GCCCTCTCAGTGCGTCATGTGTCAAGATTTGCTGCTAGCACGTAACGTCGCAGCGACTACATGAAGGGAGGCGAGCCATGCCAAGCACGGCCGATGAGATTGCAGCCAACCTGCGCACACAGATCCAGCGGGGCGAGCTGCAGCCAGGAGACCGGTTGCCAGGCATCGAGACGCTGGCCGAGCGCTACTCGGTGAACCGTCAGACTGCGCGCCAGGCGTTGAACCAGCTCAAGGCTGAGGGCCTAGCCGAGTCTCCGGGCGGCCGTGCCGGAACGATCGTGCGCCAGCGTCCAACGACGCGGCTCGTGCGGTCCCGCAACATCGAGCGTGACCACCTGGGCTACTACTCCGGACCAACCGTCCAACACTGGCGCACCATTCAGGGCCTCGGTCTCGCCATCGACACCCGCCCCGTACCGGCGGATGTCGCGGAACTGCTGGGCATCACTCCCGGGACTCTGGTCCTACTCCGCGAGCGCGCCAACGGCGATCCGGAGCAGCCGCAGTACCGCCAGCTCGCCGCATCCTGGTTCCACCCCGACATCGTCGAGGACGTGCCGGTCCTCGCCGGCGGCACCGGCCTCGGCGGCTCGTATGACCGCATTGAGGAGTGGGCCCAGCAACCACTGCAGTGGGAAGAGGAGGTCACCGCGGCTACACCGAACCCGGCTGAGGCTGAGACGTTGCTCCTGCCTCCTGGCGTGCCAATGCTGCGAATCCTGCGGGTTGCCTCTCTCGGACGCGGTAGTAAGGCCCGCGTGGTGGAGGTGCAGGACATCCGAATGTCCGGCGAGCTGTTCAGCGTCAGGTATCCGCTACAACGTCGCGGCGCGGCTCGATGGCCTGTGCAGCCCTCAACCGGCGACTACTACTCGGCAGGATCTCAGCCCTAAATCCCCGCCCCGGAGAATCGAACACTCATCCGATACGTTCCGGTATAGGCCCCTCGTGAGGCACTCTGCCCACGCAGTGCCCCACAGTCGCCGGTGTCACTAGCGTCCGAACCCCCGTTGTACCGACAGGAGATCACCCCATGGCAGGTGAAGAGGTATGGCTCACAGTGCCCGAGATCGCGCGTCGCTTCCGCATCTCGACTCGGACCGCGTACCGCTGGGCAAACAGCGGCCGCGGGCTGCGGGTCCTTCGAACGGGCCCGACGGGCCGGGGAATCCGCGTCCACCGTGGAGACCTCGAACGTATGGAGCGCGAGTCACGGCAGTGGGGCACCGGCTCCTGGACCACCGCGTAAACCAGTGGGGGCCGCCCTGTGTCACCAGGACGGCCACCCCAAGAAGACCGCCCAGACACCAATCTGAACTCGGTCGCTAGTACCGGCGATACGCCTTGATACCACCCCCACGGTAGCCCAGATCTGCCAGCTCAGGCAGACACTCATGGACCACGGTGGCAGAGGTGGCATGGTCTATCGCCGGGGCTGCGGCCCTAAGCACGGAGAGACCGTGAACCATCCCACAGCTGAGAGAACTCTCGGCGTCCCACAGCCCCCCACCCCCCGCGCGAGCGGCCTCACGGCTGGCCTCGGAGGGCGGCCGCCCGTCGACATCGGCGCGCACCAGCTGGCCGTCACCCTGACGTGGGTAGGCCGCGGCTTCTCCGTGGTCCCCTGCTCCCGTACCGACAAGGGCGCACTGGTCGCCGGATTCGGCAAGGATGCGACGGCCGAGGAACTGGCGAAGTTCACCGACCAGGATCAGGTCCGGGCCTGGTGGTCCGGCCGCTTCAGGCGCGCTCACGTCGGGC
>NZ_JBHWUI010000360.1:0-1618 GCF_042737525.1 Kitasatospora sp. NPDC059973
GCCGCCCGGCGCGCGGTCCGCGACCGGGCGGCTCGCGGCGGTGGCGAGGTCCGGGTCGTGCTCCTGGGCGTCGCGGTCGCTATCTCGCCCGCGCGCTGCTCACGGCCGCCGCGGAGGGTCGCCGGCCGGGCGTGGCCGGGGAATCCGGCCCGCGTCGCGGTCAGGAGTCGGCGCTCCCGGGGGCGGCCCCGCGGTTCTCGACGAAGTGCTTGAAGCGCCGCAGGTCACCGCTGACCATCCGGTCGAGCACGCCCAGCTTGTCCGCGGCCTTCTCGGCGAATCCGGTGGGCTCGAAGTCCATGGTCATCCTGACCCGGGTGTGGGTCGCGTCGATCGGGTGCAGGGAGACCGTGCCGGTGTGCTTCACATTGCTGCTGCTGGTGCGCCAGGACACCCGTTCGTCGGGGACCCGTTCGACGATCTCGGTCTCGAACTCGCGGGACAGCCCGGCGATCCTGGTCTTCCAGCGGGCGTGCAGGTCGTCCAGCTGCCGGACCTCCTCCACCCCCTCCATGAACTCCGGGAAGCGTTCGAAGCTCGTCCACTGGTCGTAGACGACGCGGACCGGCACGTCCACGTCGATCGACTCCTCCACCTTGCTCATCGCCACACCCACCTCGACCTCGTCGGGCGGCCTGCCGGTGGACGGTCTCCCCGGGGCGGGTTCCCGCCGACAGCGCCACCACGAATGTCCGTCCTCCGGCGGTCGTCGGCAAGCCGCCCCGCCGGTCCGCCGCGTGTCGGGGGACGCCCGGACCGTGCGCCGACCGGTGGCTCCCGGCGGCTGGGCGGAAGAGGCCCGCGGGCATGGGGTTTGGCCCGGCGGATCGGGGTGAGACGAGGGCGCGGTGGGTGCGCCCGCCGCGCCCGGACGGTGGCCGTCCCCCCTCGCCTGCCGTCCGGGCCGGGCGGCCCCCGACCGCGACCGGCGGGCCCGCGCGTCCCTGACGCCCGGCGGTGGCGGGCTCAGGTGGCGGGCTCAGGAGGCGGGGCCGAGCACGGCGCCGGCGATCAGGCGGGCCACCGCGTCGGGCTGTTCGAGCAGCACCAGGTGCCCGCTGTCGGGGACCACTTCGAGGGTCACCGTGGGGCAGGCCGCCAGTGCGGCCCGTTCGGCGTCGGTGAGCCCCACCTCGTCCCGGTCGCCGCGGACCACCAGGGCCCGGGCGCGGGAGCGGCACAGCCGGGGGACCAGTTGGCCGTGCCGGTCCAGGTACGCGAAGTACTCGATCATGGCCCGGCGGCAGAACGACGCGGAGTTCTTGCCGAGGTCGGCGAGCAGGGCCTCCCGCCGCGACTCCGGAATGCTGTCGGCCAGCGCCTTCGGCGTCAGCCACAGCATCGCCGGCCAGGCCAGCGAGCCGAGCCCGGGGACCCGGCCGAGCGCGGCGGCGATCGCCAGCGCTCTGGACTCGTCCGGTCGTGAGAACGTCGGGGAGAGCAGCACCACCGGCCCGGAGAAGTACCCGCCGGCGACCATCTCCAGCGCGATGTTGGCGCCGATGCTGTGGCCGACCACGGTGGTGCAGCCGTGGTCGGCCGCGAAGGCACCGGTGATCGCCGCGTAGTTCTCCATCGACACGTCCGCGGGGGCGACCGTCCCGGCGTGGCCCGGGAC
>NZ_JBHWUI010000362.1:0-1505 GCF_042737525.1 Kitasatospora sp. NPDC059973
CCCCGACCTCGCCCGCCCCCCCCGTGGCGGCGGCCCGGTCGTTTCGGGGGGGGGGCCCGTGGGGGTTTCGGGCGGTGCCACACCGCGCGCCGCCCGGGCCGCGGGCCCCGGTCCGACTCAGCGGCCGAGGAGCCCGCGCGCCGCCCGGGCCGCGGGCCCCGGCCCGCGCCTAGCCGACAGCCTGGTACCCACCGTCCTCGGCGCGGAAGATCTGCTTGGCCTTGGCGAGCAACTGGAGGTCACGGCGCACGGTGCGCGGGTCCGGGCGGGGCAGGTAGGTCTCGCGGGCCCGGTGCCAGTCCCAGGTGCCGCCGTCCTTCCGCATGATGTCCAGGAGCCGCTGCCGGCGCTCGATCGCCGAGGCGGGTGGGGTTTGGTCGTCGTTCATGGGTTCATTCTCTCGCATCGCGGTGCCGGGTCGGGACGGGGGCGCCCTGGGCGGCGGGGAACCGCGGGTAGCCGTCCGTGTTCCCGCCGTTCAGGGCCGGACCATGATCCTCCAGCCGGGACCGACCCGGCGGCAGAGCCTAGGCCGCTCGGCCGATCGCGACCGGGACCAGCGGCGGAGGCCGGCCGGACCGCTCGGTCCGTACCGTGGTGGAATGACTGTCGATCTGGAGAAGTACTTCGCCCGCATCGGATGGGAGGGCGAGTCCGCGCCCACCGCCGCGACCCTTCGCTCCCTGCACCGCGCGCACATCCTCGGCATCCCGTTCGAGAACCTCGACGTGGTCACCGGCTCGGTGCCGTCGCTGGATGTCGGTGAGCTCCAGGCGAAGCTCGTCGACAGCTCCCGCGGCGGTTACTGCTTCGAACACAGCTCCCTGTTCGCCGCGGTGCTGGACGAGTTGGGCTTCGGGGTCACCCGGCTGACCGGCCGGGTGCGGGTCGGCGCGCGTGCCGGGGAGATCCGACCGCGGACCCATATGGTGCTGGCCGTCCAGGTGCCCGGCGAATCCGGCCGCCATCTCGTCGACGTCGGATTCGGGTCCATCGGCGGGCTGCTGGAGCCGCTCCCGATGATCCCCGGTGAAGCTCGCGAGGCTGCCGGGCGCACCCACCGGCTGGTCGTCGAGGAGGCGGACGGCCCCGCGCCCGTCTGGGTGCTGCAGGCGAGGACGGGCGAGGCCTGGGAGGACCAGCACGCCTTCACCCTGGACCCGGTCCCGGCGCCCGACCTCACGATGTCCAACTGGTTCGTGGCCACCTACCCGCGCTCGCCGTTCCGGCGGTTCTACCTCCAGCGCACCCGGACCGCCGATCACGTGCGGCTCGACGGAAAGACCTTCACCCACACCGACGCGGCGGGCACGACCACCGCCCGGGAGATCGAAAGCCCCGAGGAACTGGTGGAGTTGCTGGCGTCCGAGTTCGGCATCAACCCGCCCCCGGGCGTCGCCGCGGCCTTCTGACCCCGCACCTCGGAGCTCGCACCCCGCACTCGCACCTCGCACCCCGGACCACGGGGCACCGGTGCGGCGGCCCCGGAGCCGAAGCTCCGGGGC
>NZ_JBHWUI010000363.1:0-1487 GCF_042737525.1 Kitasatospora sp. NPDC059973
GCGCCGTCCGGCGGTACCGCCGCGCCCGGTGGCGGCCCGGCGGCCGGCACCGTCCCGATGCCCGTCTGGAGCGACGCCGCGACGCCGCTGCTCGACTACCGGGCCGTCCTGCAGCTGATGCCGGACCAGGCCGCGATGACCGGCTGGGAGCAGGAGAAGCGGCGGGTCGACCTCACCGACCACTCCGCGGACTGCCAGAACCCCGCGGCCTGCAACGGCAAGCCGCTCAGCGGCGAGGCGAGGTTCAGCTCCGGCGACGTGGTCGCGCGCTTCCTCGTCGACACCCTGCCGACCAAGGCGGCCGCCCAGGACAAGCTCAAGGCGGCGTACGCGGCCTACGGCGACGCCGCCCGCTACCACGCCGTGGAACTGCCCGCCATCGGCACCGAGAGCCGGGCCTGGCAGGGCGAGCCCGGCGGCCGGGACGGCATCGCGGTCGTGATGCGGGCCGGCACCGTGGTCGCCACCGTGACCACCGAGGACGGCCCGGTGGACACCGCGACGGCGCAGCGCCTCGCCGTCCTGCTGGCCAAGCGCATCGAGCAGGCCCAGGCGGGCCAGGCCGCGGACGCGGTGCTCGGCCGCTGACCGCACCGGCGGGGCGGGTGCCCGAGGTCCGCCGCCCCGCCCCGGGCGGCCCCGGTGACGCGGATCGCGGGAACCGGCCCGGAAGCCTCGAAGATCCACTCGGGGTGTCCACTCCTTCGCCGCTCGCCGCTCGCCGCTCGCCGCTCGCCTCCGGGGACGGGGACCTGCTGCTCGTCGCCGAGCTGCTGGCCTTCGTCCCGCCGTTCGGGCGGCCGGCTCCCCCCCCCGCTGCGGGGCCGGCCGGTGGCGGTGGGATGATCATGCGCATGAAGCACATCATCAGGGCGGTGGACGCCGAGGACTGGCCGAAGATCAAGCAGCTCCGGCTGGACGCGCTGCTCGATCCGGCGGCGCCCATCGCCTTCCACGACAGCTACGAGAAGGCGGCCGCCCAGCCGGACGAGTTCTGGCAGGAGCGCGCCGCCGGTGCGGCCGAGGGCGTCGCCGCGCGGCAGTTCGTCGCGGAGGCGGCCGACGGGCGCTGGCTCGGCACCGTCTCGGTGCTGGTCGAGCACGCCGGTACGGCGACCTTCTTCGGTGATGTCCCGGAGCAGGCGCAGACCCATGTCGTCGGCGTCTTCGTGCGGTCCGAGGCGCGCGGCAGCGGTGTCGCGCAGGGGCTCTTCGAGGCCGCCCTGGACTGGTCCTGGTCGCTCGCCGAGCCGCGCGTCGAGCGGGTGCGGCTCTTCGTCCACGAGGCCAACGGCCGGGCCGGGGCGATGTACCGGAAGACCGGCTTCGAGCCCACCGGCCACCACCTCCCCGCGCCGGGGGACGGGACCGCCCGCGAGATCGAGCTGGCCGTCCGGCGCGGCTGACCGCCACCACGGCGGCACGGTGTGCGCCGTGCCGCCCGCGGCGGTGGCGCGGCGCGGGCGAGGAGCCCCGCCGCGCCGTGC
>NZ_JBHWUI010000364.1:0-1447 GCF_042737525.1 Kitasatospora sp. NPDC059973
CTAACTGCTTGGACGCGGAGATCCAAGACCGCGCTTACCCTATCCTCCTGCGTCCCCCCATTGCTCAAATGGTGAGGAGGTGGTACAGGAATATCAACCTGTTATCCATCGCCTACGCCTTTCGGCCTCGGCTTAGGTCCCGACTAACCCTGAGCGGACGAGCCTTCCTCAGGAAACCTTAGGCATTCGGTGGAGGGGATTCTCACCCCTCTTTCGCTACTCATACCGGCATTCTCACTTCTAAGCGCTCCACCAGTCCTTCCGGTCTGACTTCACTGCACTTAGAACGCTCCCCTACCACTGATACCATTGGTATCAATTCGCAGCTTCGGTGGTGTATTTAGCCCCGGTACATTTTCGGCGCAGAGTCACTCGACCAGTGAGCTATTACGCACTCTTTAAATGGTGGCTGCTTCTAAGCCAACATCCTGGTTGTCTAAGCAACTCCACATCCTTTTCCACTTAATACACACTTTGGGACCTTAGCTGGCGGTCTGGGCTGTTTCCCTTTTGACTACGGATCTTATCACTCGCAGTCTGACTCCTAAGGATAAGTCATTGGCATTCGGAGTTTGACTGAATTCGGTAATCCGATGAGGACCCCTAGTCCAATCAGTGCTCTACCTCCAAGACTCTTACACTTAAGGCTAGCCCTAAAGCTATTTCGGGGAGAACCAGCTATCTCCAGGTTCGATTGGAATTTCTCCGCTACCCACACCTCATCCCCGCACTTTTCAACGTGCGTGGGTTCGGGCCTCCATTCAGTGTTACCTGAACTTCACCCTGGACATGGGTAGATCACCTGGTTTCGGGTCTACGACCACGTACTAAACGCCCTATTCAGACTCGCTTTCGCTGCGGCTCCGCCTCTTCAGCTTAACCTTGCACGGGATCGTAACTCGCCGGTTCATTCTACAAAAGGCACGCCATCACCCGTTAACGGGCTCTGACTACTTGTAGGCACACGGTTTCAGGATCTCTTTCACTCCCCTTCCGGGGTGCTTTTCACCTTTCCCTCACGGTACTGGTTCACTATCGGTCACTAGGGAGTATTTAGCCTTGGGAGATGGTCCTCCCGGATTCCGACGGAATTTCACGTGTTCCGCCGTACTCAGGATCCACTCAGGAGAGAACGAAGTTTTGACTACAGGGCTGTTACCCTCTACGACGGACCTTTCCAGGTCTCTTCATCTACCTCGTTCCTTTGTAACTCCGTATAGAATGTCCTACAACCCCAAGAGGCAAGCCTCTTGGTTTGGGCTATGTTCCGTTTCGCTCGCCGCTACTCAGGAAATCGCATTTGCTTTCTCTTCCTCCAGGTACTTAGATGTTTCAGTTCCCTGGGTCTGTCTTCCATACCCTATGTATTCAGATAAGGATACCATACCATTACGTATGGTGGGTTTCCCCATTCGGAAATCTTCGGATCAAAGCTTACTTACAGCTC
>NZ_JBHWUI010000365.1:0-1440 GCF_042737525.1 Kitasatospora sp. NPDC059973
CGCCCCCGACAGGGGTGTGGGCCGGGGCGCGGTCACCGCGGCCGGGCGCCGGTCCGGGGCGAGCCGCCCACCGGGCGGCGGCGCCACCGGGCCGCGACGGCGAGCGCATCACGCGCCCGCGCGGCCCGCCACGGGTGTCAGGTACGACGGACGGCCCGGCGGCCGGCGCCGACGCTTGTACGGCGACGCCGGGGGGTGAGCGCGTGGGTGAGCGTCAGCACGAGGACGGCGGCCTCGCAGGCGAGCGCGGCCGGCCCGAACCGGCCCTGCCACTCGATGATGCCGACCGCCACCCGCACCGGGACCATGGTGTCGAACAGCAGGTAGCCGGCTAACGCGGCCGCGGCCGGCACGGCGCCGGCGATCCACGTCCACGGCGTGCCGCGCACGCCGAGCGGGACGGCGAGGAGCAGGCACAGGGCGCTGAGGCCGGCGACCACCGAGACGTCCGGGTTCTGGCCCCAGAGGGCGGCCACCAGCGGCCCATGGAGCGCACCCGTCATCACCAGGGCCGCGGCGGCGGGCCACCGGAGCGGCGGGCGCTCCTCGCGGGGCCGTGCCCTCGACAGCACCCGCGCCGGCGGCAGGGCGGCGGCGTCGGGCGGGGCCTGCTCCGTGGCGGCCGCCAGGGGTTCCGTGTCGTCACCGCTCGTCGAGGGCCCGGCCGGCCGGTCCGCGACCGGGGCGGGCCGGAGCAGCTGGACGAGGTGGGCGACATCGGCCACCGGCCGCAGCGACGCGGCCGCGTGCAGGGCCGCCCGGATGCCGCTGTCGGCTTCGGCCGCGAGCAGGGTGGTGAGGTGGGCGACGTCGCCCGTGGGTCTGGTGAGGACGGCGGCGCGCAGGATCTGGTCGGCGCCGGTGCTGTCGCGGGGTCTCAGGAGGATCAGGAGGCGGACCAGGTCCTCGACCGGGCGGGCGGCGACCGCTCCGTGGAGGACCGGGGCCAGGGTCGGCGTGTGGGCCGGGTTCAGGTGGCAGAGCAGATCGGCGACTTCCTCCACCGGGCGGCTGGCCGCCGCGCTCATCATCGCCGCCGCGAGGTCGCCGCCGAGCGGGACGGGGGACGGCTGGTTCACCCGCAGGGAAACGGGGGTGAGGTCGGCGGCGGTGTCGGGTACGGAACCCGACCCCGAGACAGGCAGGGTTATGGTCAGGGGGCGGGACATCGAGGTCTCCTGGATCGGGGGAACGGGCCGGCGCCGGGCCGGGCGGGCGAAGGAAGCAAACGGATCTGCCCGGTTCCAGCCTGGCCCGCATTACGCCGACTGCCACTCCCGGCGATCATTCGGGCGACGCCCGAGCCGCACCGGTGCGGCGGGCCGGCGCTCCCCTCCCCGGTGAGCTGTCCCAGCACGGCCGCCTGCCCGCGGCCACCACCCTTTCGGGGACGACCTGGTCCGGACACGCGGCGGCGGGGCGCACGCTCCACGCGTGCGC
>NZ_JBHWUI010000366.1:0-1425 GCF_042737525.1 Kitasatospora sp. NPDC059973
GGGGTCCCTGGCGATGATTTTGTCGTGGACGTCGAACCCTCGCGCGTCGGGGTTCGCCCCCGCCCCGGGGCGGGCCACCGGGCGGCGGGTCGGCGGCGGGACGGGTCACGCCCGGCCGGTTGTCCCCTCGCGGCCTCGGGCAGAATCGGCTCATGACTACAGCGAGTTGGCAGGGCACGGTCGTCGCCGAGAGCGACGACACCACCGTGGTCGAGGGCAACCACTACTTCCCGGCCGAATCCGTGCGCGCGGAGTACCTGCGCCCGTCCGACACCACCACCGTCTGCGGCTGGAAGGGCACCGCCGAGTACTACACGCTGGACGTCGGCGGGCAGCTCAACCCCGACGCGGCCTGGTACTACCGCGACCCGCTGCCGGACGCCGAGCACGTCCGCGGCCGGGTGGCCTTCTGGCGCGGGGTGGAGATCACCGAATAGCGCGTACCTCCGCGGTTCACCGGGTAACCGCAGAGCATGGCAATCTTCAGGAGACCGGGACGCTCCCGGCAGCCGGAGCCCGCCCCCGAACAGGTCGCCGAGGAACTGGCGGACCTCGTCGAACAACTGGAACGGCCCGCCCCCGGCGTCGAGGGCGGGCCCGCCGGGCAGCTCGCCGAGTACCGCGCGGAGCGCGACAAGCGCCAGGCCACGGCCCTGCTCGGGTCCGTCTCCCGGCGGCTCGGCAGCGGCGGCCTGGCCGCCGCGAAGGGCGCCGCCTACGGCGGCCGGGCCCTCGCCGACCAGCTGATGCAGGCCGCGCCGCGCATCCCGGTCCGGAGCCTGACCACCCTGCGCGCCCAGCACCCGGACGCGGCCGACCCCGAGCGGCTGGCCGACCTGCTGGTCAGCGGCGCCAGCCGGGCCTCCGGCGCGCTCGGCGCGGGCGTCGGGGCCGCGGCGATGCTGCCCGTGCCGCCGGCGATGGCGCTGGAGATCGCCGCCGAGACGCTCGCCGTCGCGGCCGTCGAGATCAAGCTGATCGCCGAACTGCACGAGGTGTACGGCCTCGCGGCCCGGGGCACGGCCACCCAGCGGGCCTCCGCCTACGTGGCGGCCTGGGCCAACCGCCGGGGCATCGACGCGACGCTGCTGGTGAAGCCGGCCGGGTTCGCCGCGATGGCGCTCGGCTCCGAGGTCCGTCAACAGGTCCGCAAACGGCTCACCCGCAGTACGCTGCGCCGCCTGCCCTCGCTGATCCCGCTGCTGGTGGGAGCGGGCATCGGCGCCACCGTCAACCGGCGTGACACCCGCAAGCTCGCCAAGGAGGTCCGGGAGGACCTCCGGCACCGGCGCAGCACGGCGGACCGCGCGTACTGGGCCGCCGCGGCCCCGCCGCTGAAGGGCGAGCGGGGCGAGCCGCGGCCCTGAGCGGCTCCCGTCGGGGAACGCCACACGGGGGTGACCCCGCTCCCGGGCACCCGGGAGC
>NZ_JBHWUI010000367.1:0-1416 GCF_042737525.1 Kitasatospora sp. NPDC059973
CCGGCCCCCCCCCCGGGCGGACCCGGGCACGTCGGCAGCCGCCCGTCGACGCCCGTCAGGCGATGCGGCGGGCGCCGTCGGCGGGAGTGGCCGCGAAGGTGCGCGGCGGGGCGTGGCCGGCGGCCGCGAAGGCCGCGGTGACGGCGGCGGTGACGCGGTCGGCGTCGTCCTGGTGGACGAGCGCGATGACCGAGCCCCCGAAGCCGCCGCCGGTCATCCGGGCGCCGAGGGCGCCGGCGGCCACGGCGGTGTCCGCGGCGAGGTCGGTCTCGGGGCAGGAGACCGCGTAGTCGTCGCGGAGCGAGGCGTGCCCGGCGGTGAGGACCGCGCCGAGGCCGGCCAGGTCGCCGGCGTCGAGCAGGGCGGTCGCCTGCCGTACCCGGTCGTCCTCGGTGACCACGTGGCGGACCAGCGGCCGCAGTTCGGCCGGCAGCCGGTCGAGGGCCGCGGGCAGGGCGTCGGCCGTGAGGTCGCGCAGGGCGGCGAGGCCGAGCAGCTCGGCGGCCCGCTCGCAGCCGGCCCGCAGCTTCGCGTAGGCGCCGTCGGCGAGGTCGTGCTTGACCCGGGTGTCGATCACGAGCAGCCGCAGGCCGGCGCCCTCGAGGTCGAGCGGCACCTGGCGGCTGGTGAGGTCGCGGGTGTCCAGGAGGAGCGCGTGGCCCGCGCGGCAGCACAGGGAGGCGGTCTGGTCCATGATCCCGCAGGGGACGCCGACGTAGGCGTTCTCGGCGCGCTGGGCGAGCAGGGCGAGCTGCATCCTGTCCAGGCCGAGGTGGTACAGGTCGTTGTAGGCGGTGACGACGGCGCACTGCAGGGCGGCGGACGAGGAGAGGCCGGCGCCCTCGGGGACGTCGCTGTCGATCAGCAGGTCGGCGCCGGCGACGGCGTGGCCCGCGTCGCGCAGGGCCCGGACGACGGCCGCGGGGTACGCGGTCCAGCCGGTGGGGCTCCCGGGCTCCAGCTTGTCGAGGTCGAGGGTGGTGATCTCGTCGCCGCCCCGGGTGCTGTGCAGGCGCAGCAGGCTGTCGGCACGGCGGCGGGCCTGGACGCGGGTGGTGTGGGGGAGGGCGACGGGAAGGACGAAGCCGTCGTTGTAGTCGGTGTGCTCGCCGATCAGGTTGACCCGGCCGGGGGCGGCCCAGGTGCCCTCGGGGTCGGCGGAGAACAGCGTCCGGAAGGTGGTCATGCGGGGTGCTCCAGGGTGAAGTTCCAGGCGTCGGCGACGATGTCGTCGAGGTTGGGGCGCTTGGGGGTCCAGCCGAGCTTCTGGTGGGCGCGCTCGGCGGAGGCCACCAGGACGGCGGGGTCGCCGGCGCGGCGATCGGCGGTGACCACCGGGATCTCGCGGCCGGTGACGCGCTTGACCGACTCGATGACCTCGCGGACCGAGAAGCCGCTGCCGTTGCCGAGGTTGCA
>NZ_JBHWUI010000368.1:0-1388 GCF_042737525.1 Kitasatospora sp. NPDC059973
CTAGTAGGGCTTTGTTAGGTGGTGTCGTAGGGCTGCCATGGGGTGGGTTGTCGGCAGGTGGGGCAGGTGCCGGTCCAGGTGGCGATGAGGTGTTGGAGGAGGTCCAGGGCCTGGCCGAAGGTCAGGCCCTGGACAGGGCTTTTGGGAGGGCGCGCTGTTCGGTGAGGAACAGGTGGGCGGCGCTGACGAGGGTGACGTGGCGGTGCCAGCCGATGAAGGAGCGGCCCTCGAAGTGATCCAGGCCGAGGCGGGTCTTCAGCTCTCGGTAGTCGTGCTCGATCCGCCATCGTGACTTCGCGAGCCGGACGAGGTCCCTGGCGGGGATGTCGGCGGGCAGGTTCGAGATCCAGTATTTGACCGGCTCCGTCTCGCCCTCGGGCCATTGGGCGATCAGCCAGACGAGGGGGATAGTGCCGTCTGCGGCCGGCTTGGGACGCCGCCCGGCCAGGCGCACCCGCAGCAGCACGAAATGCGCGCTCATCGCCGCCTTGGAGCCCTTGCGCCAGGTCACGCTCCGCCCCGCGCCGCGTCCGGCGGCCAGCACGTGCTCCCGCAAGGAAACCGGGCGGGTGCGGTAGCGCGCCAGCGGCCGCGGCCCCAGGCCGCCGTAGGGCGGCCGATACGGTTCGGCGTCCTCCCGGTGGGCTGTCATCTCGCCCTTCGCCTGCAGCACGTAGGCCAGACGGCGGTCCTCCAGACCGTGGCGGAAGTCCGCGTTCGCCCCGTAGGCCGCGTCCGCGACCAGCGCCGCGGGCCGCAGTCCGGTGGCGGCGAGTTCGTCGAGCATCTCCAGGGCCAGCTGCCATTTCGGCCGATGGCGGGCGTCCTCGGGGATCCGGCAGGCCGCCCTGCGTGCGGCCGCCTCGGGCCCGTCCCAGGACTCCGGCACGAACAGGCGCCAGGACAGCGGGCAGGAGGCGGTGTCGGACAGGGCGTGGACGCTGACGCCGATCTGGCAGTTGCCGACCTTGCCCAGGGTGCCGGAGTACTGCCGGGCGACCCCGGGCGAGGCCTTTCCGTCCTTGGGGAAGCCGGTGTCGTCCACCGCCCACACCTCGGGCCGCACCGCCCGCACGGCCCGACGCGCCAGGCGGGCCCGGACGTCCTCGACCGGCCAGGTCGAGGACGTCATGAACTGCTGCAACCGCTGATGGTCGACCCCCAGACGCTCGGCCATCGGCTGCATCGACTTGCGCCGGCCCTCCAGCAGCAGCCCCCGCAGGTACAACCCGCCCTTGGCCCGCTGGTCACGGCGGGCCAAGGGCGCGAACACCTCCGCCGCGAACTCCTCCAACCGCCCCCGCCACAAAGCAAGTTCGCCAGTCCTCATACCAACAGAGAACTACCGAACACGCGATGCGACAAGCCTCCTAACAAAGCACTACTAG
>NZ_JBHWUI010000369.1:0-1387 GCF_042737525.1 Kitasatospora sp. NPDC059973
GCCGTCCGTCCCGCGGACGGCCGCGGGCACCACAGACGGACAGCTCCGGACCGGCGGGAGCGCACACGCCGACGACCCGCTCGGCCACGCAGCGTGAACGGCGGCACCAGGCCGGGTCGTGCGCGACGCCCCGGCCCGAGGAGGCGTGCGGAGGCGGCAGCCCGTACCGGTCAGCGGGAGGGGCCCGTCACCAGCTCCGCACCTGCCGGATGATTCGCCGCCGCAGCAGCACCGTCCGGCTACCGTCCGGGAACAGCCGCAGCCTGTCCAGCTCCCAATGCCCGTATTCGGCATGGTCGGTGAGCAGCTGGCGCGCCGCGTTGCGGGAGGTACCGCGCGGCATGCGCAACGACTGGTACTCGTACTCCGGCTGCCGGACCGGCTTCGGTGAAGTCAAAACGCTCCTCCTGAGGGACACCTGCGAGCAAGCCTACGGCCTGCCTCCGACAACGGGCCCGGGTATTTTCGGCCGCCCTCCCGGCGAGGCCCCGCCCGCACTCCTGACAGCTCATCAGTTCCGTTTCCGCTGTGGACGGGATACCCCGCTCAGGGCCCGTGGAAGCGGCACGCGGGCGGCCCCGCCGTGCCGGATCCGCGCGCTCCGCGCGGGTGTGCGCGGGTACAGAACCACGCGGATCGGACATCAGGGGGGAAGTTGCGGTGAAATCGCGGGTGTAGGTGACAACCGCTGTGCGTACCGACACCGAGGGGAGATAGCGTCTGCACCATGTCTGATGCCGCGCAGCCCACCATTGCCGAGGTACGCGCCGCCGCCGAGGCGGTCAAGGCCGCCATCGACCGTCATCTGGAAGCGGTGTCAAGCCCCAGCGCAGCGGACGATCCCGCTGTGTTCACCGCCTACGAGCAGCTCGCGACGGCGGCCATCGCCTACGACCAACTCCTCTACGAGGTCTACGACGAGGTCACCCCGTTCGAGGTCCCCGGCGACGAGGGGCCGGGCGGGTACAACGGCCCCGAGCAGCCCGAGGCGATCAGCGTCCTGATCCGCCGCGACTACCACGTGGTCGATCCGAAGCGGCTGCGCGCCCAGGCCGAGCGGCTGGACGACTCGCTGACCCCCGGCGGGGGCGGGTCGGGCGAGGTGAACGCCGCGATCGGTGTGCTGTTCGGCGAGTACGAGCCGGACGAGATCGCCGCCCGGAGCGAGGAGTTCGGCCTGGAGGAGGGTGACTCCACGCTCTGGGTCGCCGCCGCCGAGCCGACCGAGCCGGGGGAGTGGCTGCCGGAGCCCTTCGAGCACGCGGACCCGCAGCTGCTGATCTGCCGGTTCGACGTCAGCGAGGTCTACGACGACGAGGACCCGGACGAGTGACCTGAGCTCCGCCACCGCCCGCTCCGCCGCCCCGCCTGCCGGGGGCGGCGGAGC
>NZ_JBHWUI010000370.1:0-1100 GCF_042737525.1 Kitasatospora sp. NPDC059973
GCTGTTCAAGGTTCGGATCTTGCTGCGGTTCGATGGTGGGCTGGTGTCTCTGGTAGAACTCCGTGCTGTGGCGCGTTTTGACGTGACGGATGCCGAGTGGGCCTTGATCGAACCGCATGTGCCGGTGGCTGCCACCGGGCCGTTGCCGCGGCGGGTGAGGGACCAGTTCAACGGGGTGTTGTGGCGGTTTCGCACCGGCAGCGGCTGGCGGGAGGTTCCCGAGCGCTACGGAGCCTGGACGACCGTCTACTCCCGGTTCCGTGGCTGGGCGGCCTCCGGGTTCTTCCAGGTCCTGATGGACGCGTTGATCGCGGAGGCCGCCTCTCGCGGCAAGGTCGGACTGGAACTGGTCAGCGTGGACTCGACGATCGTCCGGGCCCACCACGAGTCGTCCGGACTGGCAGTCGCCGGAGAGACCCTGGACGCGCTCGAGCAGGCCCTGACCGAGGAAAAGGGGGATCCGCTGCCGCGGCAGCGGGCCGTACTGAGGGTCACGCGAAGGCGGGGCCGGACGACGCGGCCGACCCCGCCCAGGTTCGTGCCGAGGCACGGCGTCGGCGCAAGGCCCGGGCCGCGAAAGCCGGACTCGGCCGCTCCCGGGGCGGGTTGAGCAGCAAGGTCCATGCCGCTGTCGACTCCGCGGGCCGACCGCTCGCGTTCGTGCTGACCCCGGGCCAGGCGGCGGACTGCCGCCAGTTCGAGACCGTCCTGGAGAAGGTCCGGGTGCGCGGCCCGGTCGGTCGGCCGCGCACCCGGCCGGACGCGGTGGCCGCGGACAAGGCCTACTCCTCGAAGGCCAACCGCGCTTACCTGCGCAAACGCGGGATCACCGCAGTGATTCCGGAGAAGCTGGACCAGGCGGCGAACCGGAGACGCAAGGGATCCGCCGGCGGCCGGCCGGTCGCGTTCGACCCCGAGCGCTACAAACGGCGCAACCACGTCGAACGGTGTTTCCAGAAGATCAAGGCCTGGCGCGGCCTGGCCACCCGGTACGACAAGAGCCCGGAAAGCTACACGGCCGGCCTCCATCTACGCGGATCGATCATGTGGTTGAAGTCCCTGACCTCAACCACATGATCCGAACCTTGAACAGCTCCTAG
>NZ_JBHWUI010000371.1:0-1086 GCF_042737525.1 Kitasatospora sp. NPDC059973
GTGAGCATCGAGGCGTCCACCGCGGAGGAGCCCTCGACCACGGTGCCGTCCGTCGCGATCTTCTCCCCCGGACGCACCACGAACCGCATCCCGGGGGTCAGCCGGTCCACCGGCAGCCGGACCTCGGAGCCGTTCCGCAGCACCGCGACGTCCTTGGCGCCCAGCCCGAGCAGGGCGTGCAGCGCGGCGCCGGCGCGGCGCTTGGAGCGGGCCTCCAGGTAGCGGCCGAAGAGGATCAGCACGGTGACCGCGGCGGCCGTCTCCAGGTACAGCGTGGAGGAGGCGTCGGTGGCGCCGATCGACAGCGAGAACTCGTGGCGCATGCCCGGCATCCCGGCCCGGCCCCAGAACAGGGCCCAGCACGACCACCCGAAGGCGGCCAGCGTGCCGAGCGAGACCAGGGTGTCCATGGTCGCGGCGCCGTGCTTCAGGTTGGTCCAGGCGGCCCGGTGGAACGGCAGCCCGCCGTAGACGACGACCGGGCCGGTGAGGGCGAAGGCCAGCCACTGCCAGTTGGCGAACTGCAGGGACGGGATCATCGACAGCATGACCACCGGCACGCTGAGGACGGCGCTGATCAGCAGCCGGTCCAGCAGCGGGTCGGCCGCGGGTTCCGCCGGGGCGGGGCCCGGCCCGGCGGGCGCGGCGGCCGGTTCGACGGCCGGCGGTGCGGGGAGTTCGGCGGTGTAGCCGGTGTTCTCGACGGTGCTGATGAGGTCGGCGACGCTCACCGCCGGTCCGAAGTCGATCCGGGCCTTCTCGGTCGCGTAGTTGACCGTGGCCTCGACGCCCTCCATCCGGTTGAGCTTCTTCTCGATCCGGGCCGCGCACGCTGCGCAGGTCATCCCGCCGATCGACAGCTCGACGCGGTCGCGTACCGGGGCGGTGCCGTCCTGGTCACGCGGGCCGCCCGGGCCGGCGGCGGTGGTGGCCGGGGTGGCGGTGCTCATGCTGATCAGCTCCTTGGGGAGGGCGTGCGGCGGGGGCCGGGGCGGGCGGCCCCCCCCCCCCCCCCGGGCGCAAAAGGACCGGCCCCCCCCCACCTATCCGGCCCCCTAGCACGGCCCGCGGGCCAGGTGGTCGGCG
>NZ_JBHWUI010000372.1:0-1082 GCF_042737525.1 Kitasatospora sp. NPDC059973
ACCGGCGCCCCCGCCGTCCGCGAGGTCAACGGCAAGACCGAACTCGCCGCCATCGCCTCCCGCTCCTGGCAGGGCGGCTGCTTCGGCAGCACCGAAACCCGCACCGGCACCACCAACACCCGCGTCGACGACCTCGGCGCCTGGGTGAAGAGCGTGAAGGCGTCGCGCCCGGCCAGCAGGCTGTTCGCCGTCGGCGGCGACAACCAGATCTGGACCAATGAGGGCTCCTACAACGCGAACGTGTGGGGGACCTTCGACGCGGTGCCCGACAGCGGCAACACCCTCCAGGTCAGCTCGGTCGCCATCGGCAACACCGTGCGCCTGTTCACCGTCGGGAGCGACCAGCGGATCTGGACCGCCACCGGCGACTACACCGCCGGCACCTGGAGCGGCTTCTCCGCCCTGCCCAGCAGCGGTATCCGCCAGGTGACCGCCGTCGCCATCGGCAACACGGTGCACGTGTTCGCCATCGGTGGCGACCAGCGGATCTGGACCACCGACAGCACCAACGGCGGCGCCTGGAGCACCTTCGAGGCGCTGCCCAGCAGCGGTATCCAGAACATCACCGCCACCGCCGTCGGCAACACCGTGCGCCTGTTCGCCATCGGTGGCGACCAGCGGATCTGGACCACCACCGGCGACTACACCGCCGGCACCTGGAGCACGTTCGAGGCGATCCCGAGCAGCGCCATCCAGCACATCTCCGCCACCGCCGTCGGCAACACCGTGCGCCTGTTCGCCATCGGTGGCGACCAGCGGATCTGGACCACCGACAGCACCGACAACGGCCCGTGGACCACCTTCGACGCGGTTCCCGACGCCAGCGGTGTCAAGCAGGTCGCCGCCACCACCATCGGTGACACGATCCGCCTGCTCGCCATTGGCAGCGACGACCAGATCTGGACCGCCGACAAGAAGGCCGACGGCTCCTGGACCACCTTCTACGCCGTCCCCAGCAGCGCCATCAAGAGCGTCACCGCCGCACCCGCGGGCTGACCCAGCGACACGCCTCCTGCCGGTGGGGCGGGGGGTGGGGGCCATAACCCCCCCCCCCCCCCAGGCGGCGCCACAAAAGGCGCAGA
>NZ_JBHWUI010000373.1:0-1043 GCF_042737525.1 Kitasatospora sp. NPDC059973
GGCGGACCCCTGCCGGGGCGGCGCCGCGGCCCGCTTCCGGCGAGCGCGGCGCGCTCCCGGCCGGTGGCCGGCCCGGGCGGCCGGTGCCGGGGGACGGCTGGGCCGGCACTCCCCCCGGGCGCGCTCCGCCCCGGTCCGGCAGTGCGAACGCGGCCCGGAGCCGGGTCAGGCCGTCGCGGATCCGGGTCTTGACGGTGCCCAGCGGCACCTCCAGCCGGTGCGCGATCTCGCGCTGCGAGTACCCGCCGAAGTAGGCCAGCACCACCGCCTCGCGCTGGACGCCGCTCAGACCCGCGAGTGCCGACCGGACCCGCAGCCGGTCCAGCGAGCGGACGGCCTGTTCGTCCGGCGGGTCGGCCTCCGTGGCGTCCCGGCGGGCGAGGCTCCGGTCGCGCTCGGTGGCCGCCCGGGCGGCGCGGGCGCGGTCCACGGCCCGGTGATGCGCGATGGTCAGCACCCACGTCAGCACGGACCCGCGCTCGGGCCGGTAGGCCGCGGCCGTGCGCCACACTTCGAACAGGACCTCCTGGGCGACCTCCTCGGCGTGGGCCGGATCGCGCAGCGTCCGCAGCGCGGTTCCGTACACCGGCCCGGCGACCGCGCGGTAGAGCTGCTCGAACGCCGCCTCGTCGCCGCGCGCCGAGCGGGCCAGGAGCCGCGGCAGGTCGTCGCCGGCCGGCGCCGCCCGCTGGAGGGGGACGCCGACACAGGTCCGCGTAGGTGGGGTCACGTCCCCACGCTGCAGCGATTCCGCTCCCTAGGCCCAGTCGAATCGTTTGTGCAGCGTTTTGCGTTTCGCGCCGCCCGGGGTCGGCGCCGCGCCGCCGACCGTGCCCGAGAGGACGCCGGAGCGGCAGCGTGCCATGCTTGCGCGGACATGCCAGCACCCGCCCGCCGGATCGGCCGAAACCCGGCCCACCTGCCCGTCGCTTGACACCCAGGTCGTCTGACGGTCCATCAGGCACCTCCCACTCCCCCGCCGGCCCGAAGCCTCACCGCACCCCCGCCCAACCGCCGATGGTCCGCACCGGGCGGTGCGGACC